>ONIC01000188.1 GCA_900317815.1 uncultured Eubacteriales bacterium
AATCGAGCCTGTTTTATTAACTCTGACCGCTATCTGATTGACGTTGTTTCCGATTCGGGAAATGCCTTTTTTGATATCGGAAAACTCTTCGCCGTTGTACTTTATTATCCGTCCTGTTATCGCCATTTTGCGGAGATAGCAGGACAGATTTTTTGCGCCGGAAAGCTCGGCTTTTTGCTTGATAAATTCGTATTCATCGGCTGATACCATAAACTTAATGAGCCTGTCTCTTTTGTCGAGTCCATTCATTAATATCACCTCTTAGTCGTCATCTCCTGCTAACAATAAATAATAATACCAACCTAAAGCATTAAAAAGCTCAAAATCATCGTCATCGTTCTGTTTCTCTGTGATCGCTGCATTGTCGGGAGTATTGATTGCAGCATTAGCGATCAATTCATTCTTGGAATTATGATATAATTCGGCATATGTAACCATAATATAGAAAAGAACAAAAGCCGTTACCAAATAAGGAATTGATTTGATTAAGTATTCTATCAGAATACCAAAAGTCTCCTCCGATTCGTTATTTTGTTTCTTTTCCAAACTCAACTTTTTTGTGTCCTTCTTCATTTTGAATACCTCCGTGTTCATATCTTGTTAATAATAATTCTGCTCCTGCACGATTTGATTTTATTGTTCCAACGACGCTTCTTTACACTACGATTCTATTCGGCTTTTTCTTCAATTTTTGCGAATGCTAAAATTGAATTTTTCGGGGTTTTAGGGGTGTCCCTTAACAAGCTGATTTTCGGTGAAAATCGCTACTTATGTCCATAAGTAGCAATGCTTGCTGTTCTGGAAACTCCCGTTTCACGGCAGTTTCGGTTTTGTCGGCATAAGCCGACATTTGTGATTGGAAATCGCAAGGTTAATATAGCTGCATTGAAACAGACGGCTTTGGGAGCAGGATAAAAGCCTGTCTAATAATATAAACCTACTGAATTGTTAATATGAACCGTTAGTAATACCAAAATTTACAAAAAATTCACAATCATACATATTCCGAGATTTGGAATGTATGCTAAAATATAGATGTCAATTTCTCGTTGCGATGCACAGGAGTGCGTTGCAATGAAAGACCAAAATTTTCCCGAAGAAATTCGCCGTGAGCTTATTAATTGGCAAAAAAGAGAAGACTACTACGAGCATAAGATTCAGCCGAGATTAACGGAGTTTTCGCCCGAAGTAGAAAACATAGTATATAACGAGAAAGATACTATCGAATATACTTTGGAGCACCAGAAGCTGATGGGCGCACTACAAAGAGCTTTGTCCGAATTAAGCGATAAGGAACGAAAGATTATTGAAGATAATTTCTTTTTCGAGGGCAAAAAACCGACACAAACTCAATTAGCGAAATCAGAGGGAATAACAAGTCAAGTTTACGGTAGAAAGCTGAAAAGAATCTTACAGAAGCTAAAAGCCCTTATCGAAACTTACATAAATAGCCCTTGATATTTGGCACTAATGACGAATCTTCTTTTATTTTGAAAAAATCTTTTTGATTCAAGGGTTCAAATGTAAAAGTTTTTCGGTTATATATAGTAGAGGGCTTTTAATGCTCTTGTAATTGCACCTTGAAAACAAAATAAATTTTAAGAAATGTAGATTTACCTGTTGAAATCCCATTCGGTTTGTAATACAATAGGACTACTCAATTTTTCTCGGCTGTGATGTTGATTTGGAGGTACAAATGAACACACAAAAGAGAGCTGCGCTGTACTGCCGCTTGTCTCGTGAGGACGAGCAATGCGGCGGCGATAACAGCAGCGAAAGTATTACAAATCAGATTCTGATGTTGACTACATACGCACAGGAGCATGGTTTCCATAGATTTGAGATCTATATCGACGACGGTTACAGCGGAACCTCGCTTGAACGTCCCGATATTCAAAGACTTATCGAGGATATTGAGGACGGTCTTATCGATACTGTTATCGTAAAGGATAGGTCAAGGATCGGGCGAAATTATGTCGAAGTTGGCAAGCTGACCGAGGAGTTCTTTCTAAAGCATGAGATCAGACTGATCTCTGTTCTTGACGGCTCGGATTCGGCAAACGGTGCTGACGAGTTTTCACCGTTTCGTGACATTATGAACGAGTGGTACGCAAAGGACATTTCCAAAAAGACAAGAGCTTCACTTCAGGCTCGTGGGCGTGAAGGCAAGAAGATGTCATCACGTCCGATCTATGGATACAAGACAGATGAAGACGGCGAGTGGATAATTGATGAATACGCTGCGGAAATTGTACGTAGGATATTTACAATGTATCTTAACGGAACAGGCGTTGTTTCAATAGCAAATACGCTGACAAAAGAAAAGATCCTTACGCCAATGCAATACAAACACGGTACAACCGTAAAGTATACAGAGTGGTGTGCAGGTACGATACGTCAGCTGCTTAAGCATCGTGAATATGTCGGCGATACCGTCAACTTCAAAACGGTGAAGCCTTCATTCAAGTCCAAGAGATTTTCCTACCGTCCTTCGCAAGAAAACATGATCTTTGAAGGCACACACGAAGCAATCATTTCTCATGAGACATTTGAGGATGTGCAAATCTTGATGAAGATAAAAGCGGGGCATCCTACGCAGAACAATCGCATGAAAAGTCTGTTCAGCGGATTGCTTAAATGTGCCGATTGCGGAGCAAATCTTACCACGCAGCACAAGACCACAAAAAAGGGTCAATGCACAAGCTATATATGTTCGCTCTACAGACGGCACTTTCATCAATGCACGAGTCATTATATTCGAGAGGACGATTTGATGAAAACGGTTGCACACCATCTTGAACGATTGGTCATACTGTATGATAATCGGCTTTTGGAAAAAGCACTTGTAGAACACGTTCTTAGTGAAAAGCATCAAACTCTTGCCGAAGCTGAAAGACAGCTGAAATCAAAAAAAGATCGCATCGACGAAATCGATACGATCATCAAGGACTTATATGAGGACAAGATCAAGGGAACTATTCCGAATGATGTTTTTCTCAATTTGTATGGTCAGTTTAAAGCTGAGCAGGACAAACTGAACAGCGATATTTATGATTTAACGAAGTCAAATCGTGAGGAAGAAAATATCTGCAAGGGTGTCAACAGGTTTTTGAAAATAATAAAAGGTTTTGTTAAAGATCGTGAAGCTATTAATGACCTCACAAAAGAGGATTTGCTTGAACTGATCGACTACATTGTTGTGAGAGAAAAGCAAAAAGGAAATGATTGCCAACAACGGATAGAAATACACTATCGTCATGTTGGCAATATTGAAAATCTTCTTCCTCGCGGGAACTAACCGTGCGGATAGTATCCGCTGACAATTCCGCCCGACTTTATTTTAGACGAAAGTTGTCTCCGCACATCTG
>ONIC01000101.1 GCA_900317815.1 uncultured Eubacteriales bacterium
AAATTTTTGAGAAGCGCTGCTTTGTTTCTCCTCCGTTCGCCGCATTGCTTCGCTCGCGGCTGCTTTGTTTAAGCGTGTTAGTTATTTATATGAGGCGCTGCGCGCTTTTTATTATTATTCTGTTTTTGGCTTTTGCTATGCGATACCTTGCGGGGCTTTGCCACTGCACCCCACCCGCTTTTTGAAAAAAGCGGGGCAAAAACTTTACGATGCGCTTTTTCGACAAGCTCGAGCTGACCGCCCTTGCGGAAACAGAAAGCCGTATCGAAATATGACACCGAACGAAAGCGTAACGGCAGCAGACGTACAAACGCAAAAACACCCGAAGCTTTCGCCTCGGGCATTTCGGAAAGGATCATCTCTTCTTCTTCTTTTTCTTGCTCTGATTGGAGCTTGTCGTCTTCTTTGGGGAAGACTCGTTGTTTCTCCTGATCTCAACTACCTTCGGGAGCGGTTCGCTTGCCGCTGCCTTTACGGGAGCTTTTGCCGTCTCTTCCTCGGCGCCGATAACCTTCCAGAACAGAGCCGCAACCGCTGCGCCGAACAAGGGCGCTACGATGAAGACCCAGACCTGACTGAGCGCTTCGGGACTGCCGCTCATAGCCGCGCCGACTGCTGCGCCGAGACTTCTTGCGGGGTTTACGGACGTTCCCGTCAGGGGCAGACCGACGATGTGAACGAGCGTCAGCGTCAGACCGATAACGATACCGGAGACATTCGAGAACTCGGGCTTGCTCGTTACTCCGCAGATCGCAAATACAAATACAAAAGTAAGAACGATCTCAACGATTATGGCAACGCCTGCGCCGATTCCTGCTGCGGAATACTGATCGTAGCCGTTCGTGCCGAAGCCGTTGAGCGAGAGCGCGCCGCGCGTATTGTAGAACATAGCTATCATGATAAGGCTGCCTACAATGCCGCCGAGGCACTGGCTGACAACGTAGCCGCAGAACTCTGCGAACGTCATTTTTCCGCCTATAAGCATAGCCAAAGAAACAGCCGGGTTAACGTGACAGCCCGAAATATTGCCGATCGAATAAGCGAGCGCCACGATCACAAGTCCGAATGCCAGCGCGATCCCGACATAGCTTGCGCCTGTCTGAGCAGGAAGCGCCGCTGCGCCCCAAGCCGCAGCTCCGCAGCCGAACGTCACGAGTATCGCCGTTCCGATAAACTCCGCTATACATTTTCTTAACATAACATCTCCTCCTCGCCGGAAAAATTAATTTACAAGATAATTTTATCATACGGCGAGTTTGATGTAAAGCAGAATAATTTGAAAATTATTAGTATAATTTACACAAAATATCAAGAACGATTTATGTTTTTAAGCAATATCGCACATACCGCGAGCCGATCATCACCAATGCGTCCTTATCCGTTATTTCGAAAAAAGCACATTTATCCCGACATTGATAAGCGCAAGCGCAAAACCTATCAACGCACCGAGATTAACGATAACGTCGAGCTGCTCTTTTATGACCTTCAGCACAAGTTCTTCGAGCATATCGACGTCCATGCTGTCGATCTTCTCCTTTATCATCTTTGAAATATCGATCCTGCTCATCAGCTCATCTACAGCCTTGTCAACTGCCTTGTCATACGCTTCCGATATAGATTTTTCGAGCTTTTCGGGAGTGATATCGACCCGTTCGAGCAGCTGTGTTACGGCGTTGTCCTCAAGGACATCAAGGCGCTTGTCCACCTCGCCCCTGACGATCGCTGCGCCGTTTTCATCTACATACTCCTGCACCTTTCTGCCGACATGATCCGTAAACTGCTTGACAAGCTCCTCTGTCACAACGTATTTGAGCATATTGCCGCTGATCTTCTCCATCAGAGCTTTTGAAGTCTCGTCCGAGATCTTCTGCGCGACCCCGACCGAATTTACCGACTCCATGATCTGCTTTGTGATCATTGCGGAGAGCTTTTCCTTCATCTTGTCGTAGCCCTCTTCATCGAGCTTTGCAAGGTGCATGATCTCATCCCGCATTCTGACCGACAACACCTCGTTTATCTTCCCCGTTACGGCATTTTTAAGCTCCTCGCCCGTCAGCCTGCTTTTGATATCTTCCTTTGTCAGAAGCGACGTTCCCACAGCGTTTCCGATCGCTGCGGCGAGCCTGTCCTTCTGTTTCGGGATAACGCCCGGAGTAAACGGCAGCGTCCTGCCGAAGACCTTTACTTCTCTTTTCGGACGAAACAGCATCTTCACGGCAAGATAATTCGTACCGTAGCCGATCACCGTTCCCATAACAACCGTTACTATGTACTGTACCATTTTTCTTCACTTGACCTTCCAGACTAATTCTGTCGGACCACTTCCGACAGTCTCATGACAAAGCAGCCGCGCTCACAAATGCAGGCTGCTGTTTTTTGTTACTCTGCGGGATAAAGATAATTCGGATCTCCCGTCACATATCCGTACATTCCGAGAGACGGCGCATATATGTACCAGTAATCGCCGCTCGTATCAACGGCAAAGACCCGCTCCTCATAATAAAGCTCGCCTATCTCCTTTGCGCTCTTGCTCGGAGCGCTGCGAAGCGAAAGATAACCGACATCTACGTCAACGATATACGTTGTGTATTCCTCGGGTGCGTCTGCCTTGCCCGTATAAAGCCCGCTGACGGCCTCCTCACTCGGTGCGGAAGAAGATGCGGCGGCGCGCTCTGCTTTGCTCACAGTCTTTTTCTCCGCCTTGCTCTCCGTTTTGCTCTCGGCTTTGCTGCTCGTATTTTTGCTTGACGTATTGACCGACTCCGACGTGACCTTTGACTTTGAGAGCAGCCCCTTGTCTATGTAGCCGACACTCAGGTCCTTGTCCTGCACACGCCAATGACCGTCAACACGCATCACGAGCACGGTAAACATATCGTTCTGTTTTGCCGTTTCGAGCAGCTCGGTGAGCTGAGGATCGGAATATACCTGCGTCTGCGCAGGCTTTATATAATAAACGTCACCGACCGTCGCCTCCTCGAGGTAATCTGCGAGATATTCGGGACGGATATACCCGAACTGCTCGTGTTCGGGACTGTAAACGAAGTAATATCCCTGCACATCTCTGCGAACTACGGAGACACGCTCCCCGCTTTTCAAGCCTGCGACCTCCTTGCTGTTTTCGAGCGCATCGGCTGTCAGCGAGACCTTAGCCGAGCCTGATACGAACATCGTCAGATACTTGCTCTCGTCAAAAGCTGCGGGATCCGACGCAGTATCGGTATCGGTCTGCGTGTCTGTCTGAATATCTGTCTGAGTATCGGAATCCGTATCATCGTTTTTGTAGAATACATCGGTGTGGGAGTCCGTATCGCTGCCGCTCGAAACGCTCTGCGCCGACGACTGTGCGAGGCTGTTTACATCTACCGTGCAGCCGCCGATCATCATTGACACACACAGCGCAAGTATTATCAGCTTACCTTTATGCAAAGATCATTCCCCCTGTTTCAAAATCCATATACCTTTTACGGGAATCTGCGGATAATGTGCTCCGCTATCGTCTTATACTGAGTTTCGAGGGCGTAATGTCCCGCATCAAGCAGTACGACCTCTACATTGCCGTCATCCTCTGCGAACGCCTCTGCTCCGATCTGTAAAAAGCTCTCGTCATTCTTGCCCCAGATCGCAAGCAGCTTCGGCTGATACTTTCTGATATACTCCTGAAACTGCGGGTACATCGCAACATTTGTCCTGTAGTCGAGGATCAGCGAGTCCTGCCTGTCGGAGTAGCCCTCGGTGTATGTATAGAAAATATCGAGAGAGTAGCCGTCGGGGTTCACCGTGCCGACAGGCTCTCCCGCAAGGTACTCTCTGAGTATCGTCTCGGGAGAATATGCCGACTGGAGAAACAGTCTCAGCTCCGCGGTCGGAGTTTCCCAGTAGAGTTTTCTTGCCGCCCACTTTTCGCTGAGCGCCTTTTCATAAATATTGCCATTCTGACTGACTATCCCGAGGATCCTCTCAGGCTCTCTGAGCGCAAGTCGAAAGCCGATCGGAGCGCCGTAATCAAACACGTACATATAGAACTTGTCAACTCCGAGCGCATTCAGCAGCGACTGGACGTAATCGGTCAGATGCTCGAATGTATACTCGAACATTCCCACGCCGGGCTTTGCCGACTGACCGAAGCCGACGTAATCGGGAGCGATAACGTGAAAATGCTCCTCAAGCAGCGGCATAAGATTTCTGAACATATGGCTCGACGACGGAAATCCGTGGAGCAAAACGAATGTCGGCTTGCTTTTGTCGCCGCATTCCCGAAAGAAAATGTTGAGTCCGTTGATGTTGGCCATTGAATAGTTCATTGCGTTTTACCTCCCTGAAAATCAATCGGTATCAAGCTTCAATACCGCCATGAACGCCTCCTGCGGGACCTCTACGGTTCCGAGCTGGCGCATACGCTTCTTTCCTTCCTTCTGCTTTTCAAGCAGCTTCTTCTTTCTCGTGATATCGCCGCCGTAGCACTTCGCAAGAACGTCCTTTCTCAGCGCCTTGACGGTCTCGCGGGCGATTATCTTTCCGCCGATGCACGCTTGTATCGGCACTTCGAAAAGCTGACGAGGGATCTTCTCCTTCAGCTTCTCTGCCATCTTGCGGGCGCGGGGATATGCCTTGTCCGCATTTATAATAAACGAGAGCGCATCCACAACGTCGCCGTTGAGCATTATATCGAGCTTAACGAGCTTGCTCTCGGCGTAGCCCTTCAGTTCATAATCAAAGGAAGCGTAGCCTCTCGTTCTCGATTTGAGCGTATCGAAGAAATCGTAGATTATCTCTGCGAGCGGCAGTTCGTAGTGAATGTCCACTCTGTCGGCGTCTATATACGTCATATCCTTGAACGTGCCCCGCCTGTCCTGACAAAGCTCCATGATATTTCCGACATACTCGCTCGGAGCGTAGATATGCGCGTCTGCAACAGGCTCCTCCGCCTTTGCAACGAGCGCAGGATCGGGATAATTTGTCGGGTTGTCGATCGTAACGACCGTACCGTCAGTTTTCGTGATCTTGTATATTACGGAAGGCGCCGTTGTGATAAGATCGAGATTATACTCCCTCTCCAGTCTCTCCTGAATGATCTCCATGTGAAGAAGTCCGAGGAAGCCGCAGCGGAATCCGAAGCCGAGCGCCGCCGAGGTCTCAGGCTCAAAGGAAAGCGACGCATCGTTAAGTCTCAGCTTGTCGAGAGCGTCCTTGAGATCGGGATATTTTGCGCCGTCTGCGGGGTAGATACCACAGAACACCATAGGCTGAGCGGGACGGTAGCCGGGAAGCGGCTCGTCTGCGGGGCGTGAGCTGAGGGTGACGGTATCGCCCACCTGAGCATCTCTTACCTGTTTGATAGACGCGGCAATATAACCTACCTCGCCTGCATAAATGGAGCCGACATTATCGAGAGAAGTCGCTCTGAGATAACCGCATTCTACAACGGTAAATCTGCTGCCCGTTGCCATAAGCTCTATCTCGTCTCCGATGTGCACCTGCCCGTCCATCAGCCTGACGTAAATGATAACGCCCTTGTAGCTGTCGTAATACGAGTCGAAGATCAGCGCCTTGAGCGGCTTGTCCTCGTCTGCCTCGGGAGCAGGGATATCGCTTACTATCTTCTCCATAACGGCGTGGATATTCGTGCCCATCTTTGCGGAGATCCTCGGAGCGTCCTGTGCGGGAATGCCGATTATATCCTCGACCTCTTTTATAACTCTGTCGGGATCGGCGCTCGGAAGATCTATCTTATTTACAACAGGCACGATCTCAAGACCGCTGTCTACAGCAAGGTATGTGTTAGCGAGCGTCTGAGCCTCGATTCCCTGAGATGCGTCAACGATAAGCACGGCTCCCTCGCAGGCTGCAAGCGAACGCGACACTTCATAGTTGAAGTCAACGTGACCCGGTGTGTCGATGAGATTGAAGACATACTCCTGACCGTCGTCCGCTTTGTAGTTGAGCGTAACGGCGTGGGCTTTGATCGTTATACCTCGTTCACGTTCAAGCTCCATATTGTCGAGGAGCTGATCCTCCATATCACGCAGCGCGACCGACTGCGTCTGTTCGAGGATCCTGTCGGCAAGCGTGCTCTTGCCGTGGTCTATATGTGCAATGATACTGAAATTGCGTATTCTTTCCTTTGGATAGGACATGGTTTCACCTGCTTTATAATTATTGCGTACAATGCCCGCATTTTACCTATTATACCATTATTATATCACACCGTCACGCAATAGTCTATAAACCAAATGTAAAAAAATACGCACACAGATTACTCTGCGTGCGTATGTATCATCAATATTAATCTTTGACGTTATCAGAAGTTAACGTCCATTTCGCCCTCTTCGCCGTCTGCTACGAAGTAAGCCTTTCTCTCTTCGGGCTTAACGTAGATCCTGAGGTCCTTAACTTCCTTGCCGAGAACCTTCTTTACGTTCTCAACGATTGCTGCAACGTTCTCTGCACCGCCCTGGTACTCGATCGTTACATCAACCTTAGCCTCAGCCTTTGCCTTAGCTGCTGTTGTTGTCTTCTTAGCTGCCGGCTTCTTAGCTGCTGTCTTTGTCTCAGCCTTAGCCTCTGTCTTAGCGGGCTCAGCCTTTGCCTCTGCCTTCGGAGCTGCCTTGGGAGCTGCCTTAGGAGCTGCTGCCTTTACCTCTGCTGCAGGAGCCTTAACTTCTTCCTTAACTTCCTTTACGTCCTTAACTGCCTTTGTTGCTGCCTTAGTAGTTGCCTTCTTAGCAGCTGCCTTCTTTGTTGCCATAGGAAAAACCTTCTTTCTCAAAACTCTTTCGAGAGGCGGTACAAATATCCTGCCCCTGCTCTTTTCTTTAAAGCCCTGAGCGCAGTCTTCCACGCTCACCGACTTAGATTATAAACTATATTTTTTAAAAAGTCAAATAATTAGATTACGTCTAACAAAAATTCGGTACTGGTCACTAAGGCGAACGAAAATTTTATTCATTTTTTGTTATATTTTCAACAGCGAATAGGCGTTATTTCACGCTTATCCGCTGTTGATACTAAGCTGTTTTACTTGATATATGTGCCGTCCTCGCCGATCTTGCCGTTAACGGTGTTGCTCGGTGTATCAAGAACGTATACTCTGATGTTGCCCTGTCCGATAGAATCGGTGGAGAGCTTTCCGTCCGTTACAGTCACCTTCTGACCCGTAACTGCTTCGTAATATGTGCCGTTGAGAACGCCTGTGAAGGTCGCCTTGCCCGATACTGCAACGAGCGCGTAGCTGTCAACATCGCCGTCTGTGTAGCGGCGCTTGAACGCATACTTGCCGGAGCAGCCGGTCGTGGAGTACTGACCCTTCTGGAGAGCGGGAACTGCACGGCGGATCGCGTTAAGTCTTGTGAGGTGCTTTGCGAGAGGCTTGGAGAGAGTCTCCGAAACCGTACCGCTTGCTGTGTACGAGCTGAAATCAGATGCTGTAACTGTGCCCTCGAGATAATCGCCGAAGTAAGCGCGTCCCGTTGTGGAAAGCGGAGCGTTCGGACCTACGTCGATCGGCTGACCCTTCTGGAACTCTACCTCACTGCCGTAGTATACGCAGGGGATACCTCTGAACGTGAACATAAGCGAGAGGTTCTCCGCCCATGTAGCCGTACCGCCCGTGAAGCGTGTCTGCTGAGATTTGTCGGGAGCGTAGTCGTGAGAATCAACATATGTGACGTTCCATGTGGAATCGTTGAAGTACTTGTCCTCTGTGAGAGCCGTGTTGTAAGCGCCGTCTGCCGTGTCAAAGTTCCAGTGCATCGTGAAGTCGATAGCGCCCATGCCGGAGAACTGGCTGTAATCGGGAGCGTGGTAATCGTTACCTTCGAGGAATGCGTTTGTGGAAGTCGGCTGCGAGCTGAAATTCTTGTCGTTGTCGTTCCAGTGCTCAAGCGTCAGATTCATATTTGAGTTGATGCTTGCAGCGTCTGTACCGTCGGACCAGCCCTTGCCGTCAGCATACTTATCCTGAGTCTCCTTCCAAGTATAGAAGCATACGGACTCGGAAGCGTGTTCTCTGTACCACATATTATTGTAGCGGCAGCAGATCTCACCGAACATATAGAAGTTCTCATCGAGTGAAGGGAACTTCGGGAGCCATGCGTTGTTGAGTGAAAGTCTCGAGATATGTCTTACTGTATCTACGCGGAACGCATCAACGCCCATATTGATATAGTCGTTGTAAATGTCCGTGAGGATATTTGCAACAGCGGGGTTTTCCGTGTTGAGGTCAACGCAGTCGCCCGCGATCTGAGCGTACTTGCAGGTCCAGTCGTCCCAGTTGAGGCTCTGCCAGTAGCCGTTGTGATAGTAGTTGTTTGCGTTGTAGACACCGTTTGTCGATACCTTGGCGGTAGATTTCGTGTCGGACAGCGGGCTGTCGGTCGCATTGTTCTCCTTGACACCCGTATCCTTCATCAGCATAAGACGCTGATCGTACTGAGTCTGAGGCTTCTGCGCCCAGTAGTCGTCGGGAGTCTTGAGTCCGTATGTGCTCAGCAGGTAATCTGTCGGCACCATACACTTCTCGATGCTGTCGAGATCCTGAATACTGTCATACTCCTTTGTAAAGAGCGGGCAGAAGGTAGCTTCACCGAAGTTGCCCGTATGCTGAAAGACTACGTCCTGAACGATCTTGATGCCCTTTTCGTGAGCGGCGTCGATAAGATCCTGATAAGTTGCGCCGTCGCTCTCGTAACGGGGATCTACCTTCGAGAAGTCGAAAGCGTGATAGCCGTGGTAGTCATAGCCCGAAGCGTTCTCTACTACAGGCGTGATCCAGATCGCGGAGAAGCCGAGAGCTTTGATATAATCGAGCTTGTCGATAAGGCCCTGGAAATCGCCTCTCCATGCGGGGTCGGAGTCGGGGTTATTAGCCTTTGCATCGTCCCAGCAGTGAACGTTGTTGCCCGTGTCGCCGTCATAAAATCTCGTTGTGATAACGAAATAGATCGAGTCCTCTCTGAGGTCGCCTCTGTCGTAAGGTATGGGATTAGGTTTAAAGCCTTCTCTCCATCTGCCGTTGGTGTAGTAATAATCGCCGGGAGCAGTTCTCGTAAGTTCCTTCGTTCTGTTCTCACCGCAGATGAACTGCAGATTGATCTTCGTTACATCCTTGAAGGTATATGTATACCAGTTGTCGCCCGTCTGGGGATCGCTCGTCATCTTGACGCCCGGGTAGTCCGTCTCGATGTTTTTCGGAAGACTGTTCCAATAGTAAACAGTCGGTGTTCCGTCTTCGCAGTAGTAATGAACCGTTATATCGTTGCTGCCGGCAGCATCGGCGGTGACCGAGGTCACTGCTGCGATTGACAGTATCATCATTACGGCGAGCACAACGGAGATAATTCTCTTAAATGTCATTCGTTATTCCACCATTCTATTGTATTTGTCAACAAATCAACAATTATAAATGTGTATCAAACAAGAAAGGAAACACTGCCCCCTGCCGCCGTGCGCCGCCTTGATGCACAGCTGCGGCAGCGAGGGACGGTGTTTCCTATGCCGTTTTGATCAGTTACCGTTACAGTTCGATAAGACCTGCCATGTAGCGCTGGATAAGAGAAGCATCTTTAAGAGTGATCTTGCCGTCGCCGTTGACATCGGCTCTTGCGATCTCATCTGCCGTAAATACTCTCTTTGTTACGACGCCCTTCTGGATCTCGTAAGCGTCCTTCAGCTCCGTCTTGCCGCTGTTGTCGATATCGCCCTTAATCGTATCGGGAACAGGTGTAGGATCGGGATCGGGTGTAGGATCGGGGTCGGGTGTCGGATCGGGATCGGGCTCGGGATCAGGCTCGGGATCGGGTGTAGGATCGGGTGTAGGATCGGGATCGGGAGTCGGATCGGGATCGGGATCTGTGATCTCGTTTACACTGTTGTATGTGTAAGAAGCCATAACAGTCGTGTTCTTGACTGTGTTGTTCTGGATGTACATATTTACCGTGTACTCTCCGAGTGTATCGGGTGTGAAGGAAACCTTGCTGCCCGTCGTGTAGTAAGCTGTGTTGACTACGGTGCCGTTGGGATCAACGATCTCTGTCTTATAGAAAAGCACGTCGTTGTTTACGTGACCGCCTGCGCCGTTGACTGCTACCGTTACGGATGAGCCCTTCTTGATCTGTGCGCCGTTAGAGGGAGATGCGCTGAGGAAGATAGGATCCTCTGCATCGTCAGTGCGCTGTACCGTGAAGGAAAGCTCTCTGCTGTTGCTCTCGCCTGCGCCGTCCTTGACATCGAGAGTGATCGTGTAAAGACCTGCGTCCTTCGGCTCCCAGACTACGGAGTTCTTCGAAGAGTAGTCGGAGATAGTCGTTCCGTTTGCGGAGAACTTGTACTGAAGGTTGCCGTCGCCGCCCTTGGCTACAGCCGTGAACGTTGCCTTGCTGCCTACGTAAAGCGACTCATTGTCAGCGCCGAAGGAAACGATCTGGATAGCGCTTGTGTCATACATCGACCATGTGCCGGCGTCAACATCGTACAGGTTGCCGCTGATGTTTGTAACGTCGCCTGTGAGCTTGTCGCCCGCACCGCTTGCATTTACGATGATACCTGTGAGTTCGCCGACATCAACGGGAACGTCATAGGAATAAACGTCGCTGCCGACAGATGTCATGGCCTTTCCGGGCCAGCCTGCCTCAACACCGCCATCAACCCAATAATAGATAAACGGTGTAGTGGTCTTTGTCGTCTTGACATAGATAGTTGTGCCGAACGATTCAGCCGCTGCACTGATAGCACAGCAGTTAGCCGCAAAGAGCAGTGCAATGACCATTAACACTGCTACTGCCTTGCCTGCGACCGTGGTTTTTCTGATAATCATGGTGCATTTCCTCCTTTTAATGCGCGTAGATGCGTTTGTCTTTTGGTCTTTGAGACCCAAATTTTTGCGTGATCGCATATTCTCTCTTAAATTATATTAAAATTACCATTTCTCATAATTCCCTACGAGAAATATGGCCTCTTATCAGCCTCCAAACTTTTCAAGATTTCTTTGTGCATTTTGACGTGTGTTTATCAACAGTAACGGGGATAATATTCGGATACACACTCCCCCACTTTTTCTGATTTGATTGTACACCCCGTTTTTGTATTCTATGTAATGCTTTTTATGATATTTATGTGAAAACTTATCAACTTGAAGGTAACGGATAAAAAATTTAGGTCATTGTGCTGTAACACAACAGCTTGTTATTATGCATTTTAACAGTCCGTAAATCCTTGCGCCGTGATATCATAACAGCAAAGCAAGCCTCGGAATTATATGCAGTCGGGAACACTCTCGCCTTCGTGTATCGCAAAACAAAACGATACATTTTGCTTTATATTTGATAAAGCAAGTTTGCGTATGTCCGCCTGCCGCGGAAAATCAATTTTCAAAAATGAAAACTGTTCTCAGCGCCTTGGGGCGCCGCGGATAGCTTATGCCAAGCGTTACTAAGGTGCATTTTTTTGCTAAAATGCCTTGAACGATGCCTCCGGCGGCAAGCCTTTTTGAAAAAAGGCTTGGCGAAAAACTTTCAATATTGTATTTTTGCAGAGAATTTGTTTCATTGGCAAACCTTCGCTCGCGGCACTGAAGGTAACGCATACGACAAACAGAGATCGCGTATATGCCCGCAGGCGCCTGCCTGCTCTTGAAATTTGTTGATGATATCATTATAATAGAAATCAGTTTATGAGGTGAGGTGGAATATGAATTTCGACAAGGATAAAAACTCCGTCACGATAGATGCAGACGGCTGTCCCGTGACAAAACTCGCCTGCAGGATCGCCTGCGAATATGGGATAAGGTGCGTCGTTGTATGTGACAGTGCACATTACTTCGATCCCGACAGCCTGCACGGAGCACTCGTCAAAACGGTGTCGCAGGGAGCAGATTCCGCCGATCTGTATATCGTCAACAGCATAAAATGCGGAGACATCGTCATCACGCAGGACTACGGTCTTGCGGCGCTCTGTCTGTCAAGGAATGCAGCCGCTGTCGATCAGAACGGCAGGATATACTCCGACCTGAATATCCCGGGGCTGCTTGAAAGCCGCGCCGCAAACAAAAAGCTGCTCCGATCGGGCAGACACCCGAAAGGAGCAAAAAAACGCAAACGTGAAAGCGACACCGAATTTGAAAAGACATTGAGGAGGATCATAGAAAATGGAGAAGCATAAATACGACAGTATTATTTTTGACCTGGACGGAACTCTCTGGGACGCAGTCGAGTGCGTTGTCACGATCTGGAACGATGCGCTCGAAAAAGCAGGCATCGAACCGACGCTGAACTACGAACAACTCAGCCGCTGTATGGGACTTCGCATCGAGCAGATCTTTGACCGCGTCATTCCGCAGGCAACGCAGCAGCAGCGGGAACTGATAAAGGAAAACTGCGCCAAAACGGAGCAGAAGTACCTTGCGGAAAAGGGCGGCGTGCTGTACGACAATGTTGAGGATACGCTCGCAGCGCTGCGGAAAACCCACCGCCTTTTCATCGTATCGAATTGCGGGATCGGTTATATCAACGCATTTTTCAAGGCTCACGGTCTCGATAAATACTTCGAGGACTTCGAGTGCGCAGGCAGAACGGGGCTGCCGAAGGGCGACAATATCAGACTGCTTGCCGAGCGGCATAACCTCCGTGCTCCCGTCTACATCGGGGACACAGTTTCCGACTTTGAAGCGGCAAATGCGGCAAAAGTTCCGTTTATCCACGCAGCCTACGGCTTCGGTGAGGTCGAGTGCGATGTAAAAGCTCTGTCGTTTTCTCAGATACCCTCGCTGGTATAAATACGAACGCATCACTCCGCCACCGCGCCGTCCGATATTTTTATCTCTCGCCGCGCGGCCTTGGCGATGCTTTGATCGTGCGTGACGAGTATGACGGTACGGCCCGTTTCGTTGAGCCGCAATAAAGCTTCAAGGACAGCCTCGCCCGAGCTTCTGTCGAGACTGCCCGTAGGTTCGTCGGCAAGTATAACAGGCGGCTTTGCGGCGATCGCCCGCGCAATAGCCACTCTCTGCTGCTGCCCGCCCGAAAGCTCGTAAGGCTTGTGACCCGTTCGGTGAGACATTCCGACGGCGCCGAGAGCCTTTTGCGCCAGCTCCCGCCTTGCGCTCTGCTTCATTCTGCGGTACATCAGCGGCAGCATCACGTTTTCCTCCGCAGTCAGCGCAGGTATCAGATTAAAGCTCTGGAAGATAAAGCCGATATCGCGGTTCCGGATCGCTGCGCGGCTTTTCTCCGACATCGCAGTGATATTTTTTCCGTCAAGGCGGTAAACTCCGCCGTCGGGCATATCGAGGCAGCCGAGAATGTTCATCAGCGTGGACTTTCCCGAACCCGATGCGCCCGTGATCGCGCAGAATTCTCCGCTTTCTATCCGAAGCGTGACGTGCCTGAGAACGTGGAGCCCTTTTGCTCCGCCGTAATATTTGTTGATGTTTTTAAGCTCAATCATCGGTATCACCCTGCTTTGCCAAAATAAAACCCGTATCTTTTCAACGGATAAATTAAAAATACTATCGACATTTTACGAAGTTTAATGTATAATAGGAAACGGCGGAATTGTAATATCATCAGAGTTACATATATATTTTACCCGATAAGCCTGCTTATAATCGGGATCGTCAAAAATTTTCCAAGGAGAGTTGAAAATGCTTGAAGAAAAATGGGGCTGCCTTAAAAGCGGCACGGATATCCGGGGTGTGGCGACCGACGGCGTTGAGGGAGAACGCGTAAACCTCACGCTCGACATCTGCGAAACTATCACACAGGCGTTCGTTCTGTGGCTTTCCGACAAGACATCTGCATCGCCCGACGCACTCACCGTTTCGGTAGGAAGAGATTCGAGGATCTCGGGTCCTGCGATCGCAGACACGGTCGAAAAGGCTCTTTCGGGCTGCGGCGTAACTGTTCTCTCGTGCGGACTTGCGTCCACTCCGTCTATGTTTATGACGACGGTAGACCTTGACTGTGACGGAGCCGTGCAGATCACCGCATCTCACCACCCGTTCAACAGAAACGGTCTGAAATTTTTCACGCGCGAAGGCGGTCTGGAGAGTGAGGATATCTCCGAGCTGCTTGAGATAGCTCAGCGCTTGTCGGAGCTGTTCGAGCAGGGAGATCACAGTTCTCTCCCGCAGGGCAAATGCGGCGTAATCAGACCGACCGACTATATGACAGACTACTCAAAGCGTCTTCGTGAGGAGATCAAGAAGGGCGTCAACAGCGACGACTACGACCACCCGCTCAAGGGCTTCAAGATCGCAGTAGACGCGGGAAACGGTGCAGGCGGCTTCTACGCCGACAAGGTACTCGCTCCGCTGGGTGCAGACACGTCGGGCAGCCGCTACTTAGACCCCGACGGAATGTTCCCGAACCACGTCCCCAATCCCGAAAACAAAGCCGCTATGGACTCCATCTGCGAAGCTGTGCTGACAAGCAAGTCCGATCTCGGCGTTATTTTTGACACGGACGTTGACAGAGGCGGAGCAGTTGACAGCACGGGCAGCGAGATCAACCGCAACCGTCTCGTAGCAGTAGCTGCGGCTATCGCTCTTGAGGGCAACGAAGGCGGCACGATCGTTACAGACTCGATCACCTCGGACGGTCTGAAGGAATTTATCGAGCAGACTCTCGGCGGCAGGCACCGCAGATTTAAGAGAGGCTATAAGAACGTAATAAACGAAGCGATCCGCTTAAATAAAGAGGGCGTCAACTGTCCGCTCGCTATCGAGACTTCGGGTCATGCGGCTATGCGCGAGAATTATTTCCTCGACGACGGCGCATACCTGTGCACAAAGATCATCATCAAGGCTGCTCAGCTCAGAAAAGAGGGCAAAACTCTCGAGGACTACATCTCCCAGCTCAAAGAAGCAAAAGAGGAGCTTGAAGTCCGCTACAAGATAAACGAACACGATTTCAGGACATACGGCGAAAACGTCATCGAAAATCTCAACGAATACGCTCTCACACAGGAGGGCTGGACGCTCGCCACCGACAGCGCCGAGGGCGTCAGGGTATCTCTCGACCGTGACCATGGAGACGGCTGGTTCCTGCTCAGGCTCAGCGTTCACGATCCGATCATGCCGCTCAACGTTGAAAGCAACATCGAAGGCGGCGCAAAGCAGATCCTCGCCGAAGCGGAAAAGTTTATCAAGACGTGCGATAAGCTGTCGGTGTGAGTGAAAAGGTATAGATCACAAATAATTATCATCGCGTATTGTGAGCGGCAGCCTGCCGTGTTTTATTGAAAAGAGGAAATGAAAATGGATATTGAAAATGCAAAGCGCATTGTCGTCAAGGTCGGCACTTCTACGCTGACCCATAAGGGCGGCAGACTCAATTTAAGGCGTGTCGAAACGCTCGTCAAGGTACTGTGCGACCTCTCAAACTCGGGCAAGGAGATAATCCTTGTATCGTCTGGCGCGATTGGCGTAGGCGTGGGCAAGCTCGGACTCAAGCACCGTCCGAAGGAAAACAAGGACAAGCAGGCTGTTGCGGCTGTCGGTCAGTGCGAGCTGATGTTTATCTACGACAAGTTTTTCGGAGAGTACAACCACAATGTCGCTCAGGTACTTCTGACGAAATTTGCGCTCGATACCGAATTCAAAAAGACGAACGTCATGAACACGATCGACTCGCTGCTCGATATGGGTATCATTCCCATCGTCAACGAAAACGACACGGTAGCTATCGACGAGCTTGAGGGCGAGAACATCGGAGACAACGACAGACTTTCCGCATGGGTAGCCGAGATCGTAAGAGCCGATCTGCTCATACTTCTCACCGACATTGACGGTCTCTACACAACAAATCCGAGAGAAGACTCCAACGCCGTAAAACTCGATGTCGTAGAGGAGATCACCGACGAGATCCGCACCATGGCAGGCGGCACAGGCTCAAGCAGAGGCACGGGCGGTATGCGCACAAAGATCATCGCCGCAGAGATCGCAACAGCGGCGGGCATTGATATGTGTGTTATGAACGGCGAAAACCCGAAGAGACTGTACGATCTCCTTGAGGGCAAGCAGATCGGTACGCTGTTCAAGGCGGCGGGCAAGCGTTCGTAAGCCACGGCAATGTATTCGATCATATAAAACTTAATTTTCATATAAGGATCAAGAGGTGACACAATATGTCTATGTTAGACCAAATCGGGCAAAACGCAAAATCGGCGGCGCGCGTGCTGCTGACTGCGGGAGAGCTGAAAAACAAGGCGCTTTATGCGATCGCAGACGCGCTGTGTGACAACAGCGACAAGATCGTTGAGGCAAATGAGCTTGACCTCAGAGCGGCAAGAGAAAACGGCACAAGAGCGGCGCTCATCGACCGCCTGACGCTCACCCCCGCCCGTATCGAAGGTATGGCTGACGGAGTGCGTCAGGTAGCGGCTCTCCCCGATCCTGTGGGACGTGTTCTTGACGGAACCGTGCGCCCCAACGGACTCAAGATCGAAAAGGTCAAGGTCCCGCTCGGAGTTATCGCTATCATTTATGAGGCTCGCCCGAACGTAACGAGCGATGCGGCTGCGCTCTGTCTGAAGTCGGGCAATGCCGTTATCCTGCGAGGCGGCAAGGAAGCTATCAACTCCAACAAGTGCATCGCAGATATAATGCGTGATGCCGTTGAAAAAGCAGGACTTCCGAGGGACTGCATTGCGCTCATTGAGGACACGAGCAGAGAATCGAGCGTTGCGCTCATGCAGCTCACAAAGTACGTTGACGTGCTGATCCCGAGAGGCGGAGCGGGTCTTATCAGAGCCGTTGTCGAAAATTCCAAAGTTCCCGTTATCGAGACGGGCGCAGGCAACTGCCACGTCTATGTAGACAAGGATGCGGACATCGAAATGGCGGCAAACATCATCTACAACGCCAAAACTTCCCGCCCGTCGGTCTGCAATGCGATCGAAACTATCCTCGTTCACAAGGATATCGCGCAAAAGGCGCTCCCCGTTATCAAGGCAAGACTTGACGAAAAGAACGTAGAGCTTCGCTGCTGCGAAAAGGCAGCGTTGATCCTGAAGGGTGAAAAGGCTGCATCCGAGGACGACTGGTATACGGAGTACGGCGACTACATATTGGCGGTCAAGGTCGTTGACACGATCGACGAAGCTATCGCGCACATTGCAAAGTACAGCACAGGCCACAGCGAGTCGATCATCACGGAAAACTACAGCGCCGCTTTGAAATTCACCGACGAGGTAGACTCCGCAGCGGTCTATGTAAACGCATCGACACGCTTTACCGACGGCGGAGAATTCGGACTCGGCGCCGAGATCGGTATTGCAACTCAGAAGCTCCACGCAAGAGGTCCGATGGGTCTCAACGAGCTTACGAGCATGAAGTTCATCATAAGAGGAAACGGTCAGGTAAGATGACCGTAAGGGCAGCGCCGATATAGAAGTTTTTCGCCATAGTATTTCTGATGTCAGGTCAGAAGTACTATGGCGTTTTTATTGACAGCACCTAAATGCTGTGATATCATTTTTACTAACACAAATCGGGATTTATTAAGGAAGTGATACTCTATGCACGCAATCATTCGTCAAGGCAATGGAAAATACTATATTTCTGCTGTATTTGGATATTATAGAGATATTTCAGCAACAAATGACTATGAGAAATACATACAGAGTATTCATAACCCGTACATGATTGTCTGGGATGCCGAAAAGAAGCATCTTATCAGATGGTTGGTTATGACTCCAAACACTAAATATATAATACCACAAATTCTGATCGTTGATTTGAATCAAGATAATTGGAATATGGACGACCACGGTGTTGGCTGCGTTGATTTCCTTTCAAGAGAACTACTTGATTCTTTCCTTGGAAAGGATGACCAGCCGAAAGATATTCTTGAGAAATGCCGTTTGATGGATGAAGGTTATGTTTACGATGAAGTACAGGAAATAAAAGAGCAAAAAGATATAGAAAATCTTGAATGTGCATCCGGCGGCTTTCACGATGCTCGTTTAGCAAAAGAAGAATTACAGCAAGACGGGACATTATATATAAGATTTGACGGAACATGGGGGTGTGAAATCGAAGTATGGTTTTCGGGAGATTTGGAATATGATACTTCAAGCCGACACTCAGATATATATGACCCATATTGGTCCGGTTCTACGATTATACTAAAAGATGGATTTGTATATTTCGTTGATGAAGTAGGTATGTCTATTGATGAAATAACCGAGGATTACTGCTATTTTAAAGCTAGGCATATGAAATATCGAATCATTCCCGATTGATTATTACAAATTATGATTTACCTTAGCACCAATAAGTAAAATGCCCCTGAGCGCTTTAAAATGCTCAGGGGATTTTTTGTTGCATTAATCACAGTCCGAGTATGTACCATACCCATAAAGCTGCGAGAATACAGACGGCTGAGGCTATCGAGATCGCTATCACGGTGACAAGGCTCGGTCTGCCGCTGTTTTTCAGTCTGTCCATACCGCTGTCGGGTTCGGGCGCGAAAACGACCGTGTGCGTTCGGACGGGTTCTTTTATCTCGTTCGGCGTCGGGCTTGATGTTTCGATATTTTTAAGAAGCTCCGCTCCGAACATACGAGATACAGCGTCGGGATCGTCGGGAAGCACAAGCACGTATCGCTTTCCCGTATTGATAAGATACCCGTCGCTGCCCTGCTCGTTGAGAACACGCTTGTTCCAGACAACGGGCAGATCGGCTCTTGCGAAATAGTCCGACAAAACATTCATAACATCGTTGTCTCCGCCCGCTTCGAGACCGCCTATCACGATCACAAGCTCCGACTCCCGCAGCGCCCTGCGGAATTTCACCTGAAGATCCTGCGGAGAAACGGCAGCATATCCCGACTTGACGGTGATCGAGGTCATCGTCCGCATTTTTTTGGCGAGGCTTCGCTGAATGTAGCCCGTCTTATATGCGATATAATAAATTACAGAACAGTCCATATCAGCTCTCCGATCACTTTACCAGCGTGATCTCTGTCAAGACAGGGTTGTGATCGCTGTACTTAAATTCCGTGTCGATCGTTCTGGTGTCCGATACGATCGTGTTGGGCGAGGTTATAAAGCCGTCGATCACATACTCGCTGCCGTCGGGCGCGCGGTATGTCGGAGTGCTGTCATCGGTGCAGTATTTCCAGCCGCCCGTGAGGTTGCTCGTTGAGATCTCATAGAGACCGCCGCTGCCGTGATCAAATTTGCTCTTGCTGACCGAGGGCAGCAGAGACGAAAAATCGCCGCCCGCAATAACGTAGTTGCCCTTTGCAAATTCCATCTGCATAAACTCGCACAGCTCCTTGTACTGCGTCTGCCTTATATCGCCGTCATCGCTGCTTGTAAAGCAGAGATTTATCATCACAAGCTCCTTGTTCGAGTCCTCGATCTTCGATCTCTCAACAAGCAGACAAGGCTTGCGGCTCCATATGCCGACAGGCCAGCTCCCTCCGTTTGTAAGAGCAACACGCTCGGCAGAATCAACGTTAAAGCGGGTCATTGAAAGCTCGCCCGAATCTATCTTTCCTACAGGCTCGGGAGAACCCGCGGGAACAAAGCTGCACACATAGTCGCGCGCCGCTGCATTCGTCCTGCCGTAGATGCCGTTTGACAGAAGGCTCGCTTCATCTATCGAGAAGGTGCGTCCCGAGTCGATATCCACTTCCTGGAAAAAGCTGACGTGCGCGTAATTATCGACATTGAGCTTGACGATCGAAGCAATATTCGAGTTCAGCTCCTCGGCGCTTGCGCAGGACGCTTTTGAGATATTGTATGTCATCACATTCAGCTTGTCACCTGCGCTGACATTTATAGTCGGCGTTCCGTGAACATCTATCGTCTCTGTGTTTTCGGGGGAAAACTCCGTGACCGTGAGATATACAAGTCCCGCTCCCGCTCCGATCACGGCGATCAGAACAAGTATCAGCAAAAGCCTGAAAAAGCCCTTGATAAATTTTTTCATATATAACAGACTCTCCCTATAAATATAATGCTCATTTGATTATACAATAAACGGGACGTCAATTGCAATGAAAAAAATGTTAATTTGTTCTTGTGCTTCTTTATCCATTCATATAACCGCTTCACCCTGCATATTATGTAGAAACAGAAGAAAGGGTGTTGTTATGAACAAAACGGATCACACGGGAAATCTCGATGAACTTGTAGGAAGAGCGGGAAAGGCTCTGGGGACATCTGAAAACGAGGTCAGAAAAGCGGCGCAGAGCGGCGACATCTCAAAGCTGCTCGGAAAGCTCACTCCCGCTCAGGCACAGCAGCTCAAACAAGCACTTTCCGATGAGAACGCCGCTAAGAAGCTGCTCTCCACACCTGCGGCGCAGGCTCTTCTGAAGGGTTTAAAGAAGAATGAATGACCTCTCACAGACGATAGCCGAGCTGCTCGGAGATCCGCAGACGATGGATAAGCTCAAGGCTCTCGGCGGTCTTATCGGCCAGCCTGAAGAAGCTCCCGAGCCGCCGCAGATACAAAACACACCGTCGGGCGGCGACGCTCTTCCTGCCGTGATGAAGCTGATGCCGCTTATAAGCTCCTTCAACGAAGACGACGACTCGATACGTCTGCTCCGTGCGGTGAAGCCTTTTCTGAGCGAAACAAGACAAGAGCGGCTCGAGCAGGCGATCAGGCTGCTGCGTATCATTCGTATAGTCCCTCTCCTGCGGGACGAGGGACTGTTCGGACTGTTTTAAGGATGTGATCTTTTGACCGATATGGAACGTATGCAGAAGGAAGCTGTCAACAGCGCCCGGGCTATGTACAGGCGCAGAACGCCCGTGCGCCAGACAGTACAGACGGAAGTGCCCGAGCAGGGCAACGCCGATACGGAAACGTCCGTGAAGGATACAGCCGACACGCAGGCGCCCGAATCCGAGATACAGCACCGCAGCGTCTTTTCCACGCTTTTCGAAGACAAGGAAAGGACGCTCATCATACTGCTGATAATCCTGCTTAGTGAAGACAACAGCGATCCCGGCGCAGTGCTTGCGCTGATGTACTGCCTTTTCTGATAAGCTCAGACCTGCCCGAGGAGCAGAAGCACCGCCCCGTATATAGCTCCCGCCAGCGTGCCGTAGACTATTACGGGGCCTGCTATCGTGAACATCTTAGCCCCCAGCCCCGTGATATATCCTTCCGACTTGAATTCGATTGCAGGACTCGCTACCGAATTTGCAAAGCCGGTGATCGGGACAAGCGTACCTGCGCCCGCTCTCTTGGCGATCTTTCCGTAAAGCCCGAACGCCGTCAGCATCACGCCGATAAATATGAGAGTAATAGACGTCCACGACCTCGCCGCCTGTTCCTGCGCTCCGAGGAATTTGTACAGCTCGGTAAAGCCCTGCCCGACAACGCATATCATACCGCCTGCGAAAAACGCCCACAGGCAGTTGACAAGCAGCTTGCTGTCGGGCGATTTTTCATCTGCAAGCCTTGAATATTCCTTTTTTGATATTTCCATTTCCGATCCTCCGCAGCAATCTCGCCGTGTTTCTAAATATATTTTTTGTACACACGATTGTTTGTTTGTTTTGCACATTGCTATTATTTGAAAAATGTGAAATAATATACACTGAGCGACCGTATTTCCCGATATTTTGGGATATAACGAAAAAATTAAAAAATTGTTTGATTATTCTTTATTTTGTAACAAATTTGTTGTATAATTAGATTTAGCTTTTAAACGGAGGCGTGATTTTTGGAGGTATATCTTGACAACAGTGCTACGACGAAGCTCTCGCCGAAGGCAATCGACGAAATGCTCCGCATTATGAAGGACGTTTACGGCAACCCTTCGTCACTGCACAGTCTTGGCAAGCAGGCTGAGGACGAGCTTAAAAGGGCGCGTGAAACAGTTGCAAAAACCATCGGCGCAGACAGCGGCGAGGTGTACTTCACAAGCGGCGGCACGGAGGCGAACAACCTTGCGGTTCTGGGCGCTGCCCGTGCAAGAAAGCGCCGCGGCAGCAGGATCGTCACAACGATGATCGAGCATTCGTCCGTGTTCGAAAGCTGCAAAGAGCTTGAAGAGGAAGGCTTCGAGGTAATATACCTCAAGCCCGACGCACAGGGTCATATCAGCGAAAATGATCTTGCGGATGCCGTTGACAAAAACACGATACTCGTCACGATGATGTATGTCAACAACGAAACGGGCTGTATTCTGCCTGTGGATCGGGCTGCCCGCATCATCAAAAAAAGCGGCGCTCCCGCTCTGCTGCACATCGACGCCGTTCAGGCATACGGAAAGCTCCCCATAAAGGTCAGAAAGCTCGGCTGCGATCTTCTGACAGTCTCGGCGCATAAGATACACGGTCCGAAGGGCTGCGGCGCGCTGTATATCAAAAAGGGAGTATATATCAAGCCGCTCTTTTTCGGAGGCGAACAGGAAAGCAAAAAACGCCCGGGAACAGAAGCGCTGACTCAGATATGCGGATTTGCATCGGCAGCCGAAGAGCTTACGGACCTGTCCGAAAAGCTTGACAGGATCACAAAGCTGCGCGATCACACGCTTTCACGCCTGCTCTCCATCGACGGCACGGTCAGAAATTCGCCCGACGACGCTCTCCCCTACATAATCAACATCTCTACCAACGCAGTCAAGAGCGAGACGATGCTCCACCATCTTGAATCGCATGATATCTACATTTCAAGCGGTTCGGCGTGCGCAAAGGGTAAAAGGAGCCATGTCCTCACCGCTATGGGCTACAGCAATTTAAGAGCCGACACAGCGCTTCGGATCAGCTTTTCCGCAGATTCAACACAGGAAGAAGCGGACAGGCTTGCAGACGCCGTAAAGGAAGGCGTTGAAACGCTCGTTCGGATCAATTAATATATATTTAAGGAAAAGAATATGAAAGAGATCATACTTGCAAAGATCGGCGAGGTAGTTCTTAAGGGTCTCAACCGCAAGAATTTCGAAGATCTGCTGATAAAAAACATAAAAAGAAAACTCCACCCGATAGGCGCTTTTGAGGTCAAGGCTTCACAGTCTACGATCAGGATAACACCGCTGTCGGAAGATATAGACATGGACGAAGCCGAGGATAAGATCGGCAAGGTCTTCGGCGTAGTCGCTTACTGCAGAGCGTGCGCCGTTGAAAAGGACATCGAAGCGATCAAATCGGCGGCAGTCGAGTACCTCAGAGATACGCTTGAGGACGCGAAGTCGTTCAAGGTCGAGTCGAAGCGTTCGGACAAGAAATTCCCCTACGGCTCGCCCGACATATCAAAGATCGTCGGCAGCCACATTGCAGACACTTTCCCCGAGCTTGAGGTAGACGTTCATACACCCGAGATCACGGTCACGGTCGAGGTCAGAGATATGGCGGCTTACGTTCACGCAAACGCCAAGGAAGGAGCAGGCGGTCTGCCTATCCCGAGCGGCGGCAGAGCGGCTATTCTCATCAGCGGCGGTATCGACAGCCCCGTTGCGGCATATATGATGGCAAAGCGCGGCATCGAGCTTACTGCGATCCACTTTGCAAGCCCGCCCTACACGAGCGAGCGAGCCGAGGAAAAGGTGCGCACATTGCTCGAGATCGTCTCCGACTATGCGGGACGCATCGAGATGTACACGGTGCCGTTCACAAAAATACAGGAGGAGATCAAGGACAAATGCCCCGAGGATCTCTTCACTATCATCATGCGCCGTATGATGATGCGTGTTTCGCAGAAAATAGCGCAGCAGCATGAATGTCTGGCGCTCATCACGGGCGAGAGCCTCGGTCAGGTAGCTTCACAGACGCTCGGAGCTATAGCCTGCACCGACGAGACGGTTAATATGCCCGTATTCAGACCTTTGATCGGTATGGACAAAAAAGAGATCATTGCGGTCTCAGAGAAGATCAACACCTTTGAGACCTCGCTTCTCCCCTACGAGGACTGCTGCACAGTCTTCACTCCGCGTCACCCGAGAACGAAGCCGAAGTCCGATATGGTAGCACGGGCAGAATCCGCCGTCGAATGGGACGAGCTTATCGAAGAGGCGGCTGCGGGCGCAAAATGCACTGTTATCTATCCGAAATGATTTTTTTAAAGGAAAGAAAAGATATTGGAATGATGCAATTCCGAATGGAGGTATATACCATTGAAAGCGGAAATTTATTCGATAGTAGATAAATCCTTCAACCCGAAATCGCTCGATAAAAGGATGAACATCGTGACGAACCGTTTGAAGGAGGCGGATATCGAGATCCTTTACAAGACAGATCTCGAGGACGACAAGATCAAGCTGCTCGAAGCGCTTCGTCAGAGCTACTCGACAGATGAGGGTATCCAGCTTATTATAATCGCAAACGCACTCGACGGAACGGCCGGCTGCGACACCGTAAAGCTCTTCAAGAGCCTCTGCCCCAAGCACAGCGAAAGCGCCGCAGATTACGATGAAGATGTCGAGATCGAGCAGGACGACAACTCAAAGACCGTATCTCTCGACGATCTGACAGACGAATTTGAGATTGCGGGCAAGTCTTCGGGCAAAAAGAAGAAGTCAGGCGGCAAGACCGTCTACGAGATATGGTCGGCAGGAGATCTCGGAAAGGGCTACGAGGGCTGCTTTATGCTCTACGACAACAAGCTCGTGCTTGCGCTGCCGAAGGAATCGCTGACAAAGGTGCCGACATCGGATATGATAATCGCAGGCGCAAAGAAAGCGACCTCCGCAAGAGGCATAACCACAGGAAAGCTCGTCGGCGGAAAGATCACCGATCATTTCGACTATTATGCGATAGCGCAGGAGGAAGCGCCTTCGAAGAAAAAGGGCGGATTCCTCGCAAGCTTCATTCCCATGAAGGGAGACAAGCCGCTCGAGGTAGTACGGAAGATCGTGCTCATCGCCGCTACGATCACTTTTATCGTGACTGCCGTGATACTTACGAAGCTGCTCTTCATCGAGCCTGCTCAGGTCGAGAAAAACTATAACGACCTGCGTGAGATCGTCCACTCTGTCAAGGTAAACTCCGACTCCGACAAATCAGACTCCGACGAGCCGAGCCGCTTTGAGAAGCTTCAGGCGATCAACCCCGAGATCATGGGTTGGATATATATCCCCAAGATGACTTACATCGACTACCCCGTTCTCGAGCACAAGGGCGACGGCGACTATTCGCAGTATTACCTCCACAGAGACTACAAGGGCAACGCTTCAAGCTACGGCTCGATCTTCATCGACTACAGATGTCCCAAGAGCGTCAATTCCAAGAACGTTATCCTTCACGGTCACAACATGGACAACGGTCAGATGTTCCACCAGCTTCTCAGCTATTCGAACCTCGACTTCTACAGATCAACTCCGATCATTCAGTTCGACACCGTTGACTACGACGCCGACTGGAAGATCATCTCCGTATTCAAAACAAATACGCTTGTCGAGCAGGGAGAGTTCTTCAACTACCTCAGAGGCGAATTCGACAGCGAATCTGATTTTATGGATTTCGTTTACAACGTCATGGAGCGCTCGATCATCGACACGGGCGTAACGGTAAACGAGAACGATCAGCTTCTTACTCTCTCCACCTGCTCTTACGAGATGACGAACTTCAGAACAGTAATTGTTGCAAGAAGAGTAAGACGCGGCGAGAAATCCGAGGTAGACGTTTCAAAGGCGGCTTACAACAGCGACGCAGTCTGGCCGCAGGGTTGGTACGCAAGAAACGGCGGTCAGCGCAAGGAACTCACCGACTTCGGCACAGCCTGCAGATCGGGTCAGACACCGTGGTATGACGGCGACTACAAGCTCGACAAGAAGGACATCAGAAAGGTCAAGATCAAGGCGGAGTCCGAACCCGAGGAGGAAGAGGACGACGAGGAGGAGCGCGAGGAGAGCGAACGTCTCGAGCGTGAAAGAGAGGAAAGCGAGCGCGAGGAAAGCGAACGACTTGAACGTGAGAGAGAAGAAAGCGAGCGCGCCGAGAGCGAACGCGCAGAAAGCGCAAGACTTGAAAGCGAACGACTCGAGAGTGAACGTCTTGAAAGCGAACGACTCGAGAGCGAGCGTATGGCAAGCAACGAGCCTGAACCGGAACCCGAGCCAAGCTACGAGCCGGAACCCGAACCGAGCTACGAGCCTGAGCCGGAACCCGAACCGAGCCAGCCCTATGAATCGGAGATCATCTACTTCGACGAAGAAGGCTATTGATAAAAATTACACCGCCCTTGCTTCATCAAACGGAGCAGGGGCGGTTTTCTGCGTGAAAATACAAACAAAAAAGAGCCCGGAAAAACCGAGCTCCGATTTTTGTATCGTTTAATACATTACTCCTCAGCGGGAGCGCCTACGGGACAGACATTTGCGCAGTTGCCGCAGGAAATGCAAGCATCAGCGTCGATCTCGAACTTGCCGTCACCCTCAGCGATAGCTTCAACGGGGCACTCAGCAGCGCAAGCACCGCAGGAAATACATTCATCAGAAATCTTGTAAGCCATAATAAAAAACCTCCTTATGCTTTTAGGTTATCTATATTTTAGCATAATAACAGAAAAAAATCAAGTACTATTTTGAAGATCATTAATAAAACTTTTCTCGAATGTTGAGTTAGTCTTGACTTATTCGCTAAAAATCAGCCACAGATCTCTGCATCTGTCTGCGAATACCGCTTTTTATTATTCGAGATTTTTCAGCTCCTCAAGCTCCTTCTTGTTTACTTTGATCTGAGCGTCCTTGAGAACCTTCACATCATCTGCCTTGAAGGTCGTTGGAGCGGCGTCGGGAGCTTTTTTGAGCCTTACCTTGAGCACCTTGCTGATAAGATTCGACTCAACGACCGTGCCCTCTCCGTTGGGCGTCATAACGGTAGCGCCCTCCTTGGGTACGGTTTTGAGAAGATCGCTGTATGCCGCCTGCTCATATTTCAGACAGCACATAAGTCTGCCGCACGTTCCCGAGATCTTTACGGGGTTGAGCGACAAGCCCTGCTCCTTCGCCATCTTGATCGAAACGGGGTGAAACTCGCCCATGTACGAGCTGCAGCAGAAAGGTCTGCCGCATATTCCGATACCGCCGAGCATTTTTGCCTCGTCACGCACACCTATCTGGCGAAGCTCGATGCGTGTATGGAAAACCGATGCAAGCTCCTTGACGAGGTTTCTGAAATCCACTCTGCCGTCGGCAGTAAAGTAAAAGAGTATCTTCTTGTTGTCAAATGTATACTCCACGTTCACAAGTTTCATATCGAGCTTCTGCTCCTCGATCTTCTTTACGCAGATCTTGAAAGCTCGCTCCTCTTTGTGTCTGTTGTCCTCGATCTTTTTCAGATCGGCAGCAGTTGCCGCTCTGATTATCTTTTTCAGCGGGTGCGTGATCGACTTGTCGGAAACCTCCTTGTTCTCAATCGCAACGCTTCCGCACTCAACGCCTCTCGCCGTCTCGACGATGACCTTATCTTCAAGCTCAAACTTCTTACCCGAGGGATCGAAATAGTATACCTTTCCGACGTCCTTAAATCTTACGCCGATTATCTCAGCCATTGTATGCCTCCGTTTTATCTTTATTCATTAGTGACGGCTCTCTCTGATATTTGCGCAGAGCCACGTCACGAGTATATTCATATTACAGTTGTGCGAGAGCATTTCCTGCGCCCTGCTCACAACGTCGAACAGCTTCACGATAGACGCGCGGTTGAGCATACGCGACATTCCCGTGATGTAATCCTCATAGCCGCGCTCCCCGAGATACTTCTCCTCAAGCGCCTTTGTGAAAAACTCCCCGAGTATCGCAAGCGTCTGTTCCGTTACCTCACGCCCCTTGAGAAGTCTGCCCGTTGCGGCAAGCAGCGGCAGCTCCATAGGCTGAGGGATCGCCCGCGCGATCTCAACGGCGATCTCAAGCGCTTCATCGCTCGGTTTAACGTCTCCCGCATCGCCCAGCTTGAACAGAGTCGAGCGTGACAATACAGTCTTCAACAGCAGCGTGGACTTCTCGGTCACTATTATGAACTGAACATTCTGAGGCGGTTCTTCGAGTATTTTCAAAAGCGCATTCTGCGCCTCCGCCGTCATCTTGTCGAAGATATAGTAGACCTTGCCCGATGCCTCGTTCGGCTTGATGTAGCAGTCGGAGATCATCTCTCTGATCTCACCTACGCCCGTTGCCTGCTTTCCGCCTGTCGTCTCAACGCTGTAGACATCGGGGTGAATCCCCGCATAGACCTTTCGGCAGCTTCGGCATATCCCGCACGGACGCTTCGAATCGCTCTCGCAAAGAAACGCCGCAGCAAGCTCCTCGGACGCCCTCTGCGCAAGCTCGGTGTCACGGCTCTCAAATACAACAGCGTGGGGCAGCCTTCTGTTCTGTGACATCATCTCAAGCTGGCGGCAGACCTCACTGTCCCCCAGCACTTTCGAAAAGCTCACCTCATCACCACCCCGAGAACCGTATTCTATGTTATTATACCATATTTCCCGCCGAACTGCAATAATAATACACAGACTTTTTATAAAGCAAAAAGAGGGAACGCATACGCGCTCCCCCTGTGCTTTTGTTATCAGAATCCTGTTATTACCCAGCAAGCCGAGCTTGAGCTTACAACGACTTCACCGATGCAAACGCAAGTCAGATTCGTCTTCATAAGAAGATCGTTGTATATCTCGTAATAAGCGCTGTCCTCGCCCTTCTTCGTAACATCGTTCTTTATCAAAGCAAAGTACGATTTGCCGCTCGGAGTTTTGCCGTAAGCCGCGTCTATCAGAGCGCCCGTGGAGTAGCCCTGAATACCGTAATCGGCAAATACCGTGTTGAATCTCATCGGCTGACCGTAGGAATTGAGAACGGTGCGGTAGCCCGAGTAATAGTCTCTGTCGGGATTGGATGTGTCGATCCTCTCTGCGTACCATGCGTCGCAAAGCTCCTGACCTGCCGCAAGCATATTGTCTGTATACGCAAGCGTTGGCAGTCCTCTTGCTGCTCTCTCCGTATTCAGCGCATCATAAAACGCAACACGCTTGCTCCAGTTCGGGCAAAAAGAGGGAATACCCTCCGATGCGCTTCCGTCCATCAAGGCGGGATCGTGAGTTGCGAGCCGCTGGATAAGATATGCGTCCGCGATCGTCAGCTTTCCGTCGCCGTTGAGATCTCCTACACGCTTGTGGTCTTCAAGCTCCGTCATAAGACCCAGTTCGAGTTTCTGAGTGACAGTCGCATCACGCAGCGAAACCTTACCGTCACCGTTGACGTCGCCCATAAGCATATTTTTAGCGCTTGCGGGAATAGCCGCAGCAGAGATCATAGTAATAGCCGTAGCGGCTGAAATAAGCAGACTGATCGCCCTTTTTGTTCCGATCATAGAGATCCCCTTCTTTCGCAGATTTTTACTGTCAGGTTCAGACATTGCTATGCCTATATTTTACTATTTATTCACAGCAAAGTCAACATTATTTCTCTAAAATCGGAATTGTGACTTGAATTTTTGTAGCATTTCACATAATTTTCGTGTGCTTTATGTGCAAAGTAATATCATCTCAGACCAAAGCTTATGGAGATCGCCTCATCGACCTTTCCCATAGATCCGTTGTCAAGGCAACCCATGCGCTCTTTGAGTCGCCGCTTGTCGATCGTGCGTATCTGTTCGAGCAGAACAACGCTGTCGCGCGAAAGTCCGCCCGATACGGCGTCTACTCTTATATGTGTAGGCAGGCTCGCCTTATCCTGCTTGCTCGTGATCGCAGCGGCGATTACCGTAGGGCTGTGCTTGTTTCCGATATCGTTCTGAACGATTAGCACGGGACGAATCCCGCCCTGTTCCGACCCGACAACGGGACTCAGGTCTGCATAGTAAATTTCTCCTCGTCTGACATTCACTTTTTTCATCTCCGTTTTATTAAAATATATACGGGAAATACCTTCACAAGTAGTTTAGACAGCGCCGCTTGAAATTATACAGTCCGATAAAAAATTTCCCTGTTATATTTTATTGCGCAGAAGTCGTTTTTGATAATTTATCACTTTTTTCCAAAACAGAACATCAGATAAAAATTCACCCCAAAAGGGCTGACGAAAATAGGATTTCGCCGTCTGCGGACGACGACCAAAGGCTCTGCCTTTGGAAACCGCAAGCTTTTTTGAAAAAAAGCTTGATCAAAAAACTT
>ONIC01000134.1 GCA_900317815.1 uncultured Eubacteriales bacterium
AGACGTTACATTCGGTATCCGCCCCGAGCACATCTATGACGATCCCGAGTTCATCGCTAACCATCCGGAAGGCGTTCTCGATGCAGTCGTAGAAGTAACAGAACTTATGGGCGCAGAGATCTATCTGTATGTATCCGTTGAGGGTATCCCGCTCACAGCAAGAGTTCTCCCGACATCGACGGCACAGCCCGGCGACGTTATCCAGATTGCTCTTGACGTCAGCAAGATCCATCTTTTCGACAAGGAAACAGAGCAGACGATCACAAACTGATATATTATCGCATATTATACCTCCTCGATCCCAAGGGTCGGGGAGGTTTTTGCGTCTTTTCGTCCATCCGAGGCAGACTTCTTTGCGGCATAGGATCCGAAAACGATGTGTGCATAACGAACTTAGTGCAAATTGGTAAATTTACGTCGATTTTACACATTGAATTTATCAATAGTACTTGTACTCGGACAAGTTTTGTGGTATTATTGATATGTATCAAAATATGTGGATTGTGCAGTGACACGATCTAAACACAAATTAAAGGAGAATTGTTATGGCACTTTTTAACAAGAAATTCTGCGACATCTGCGGAGGCTCGATGGGTCTCATCATTGATAATAAGGCTGCCGACGGCAACTATTGCCACGCTTGTGCGCGCAAGCTTTCGCCTTATTTCAAGGGCGGCAGAAACGCTACTCTCCGTCAGATTCAGGAGCAGCTCGCATACAGAGAGACGAACCGTCAGCAGCTCAATATTTTCAACCCTTCGAGAACCCTCGGCTTCAAGACAAAGGTTTATCTTGATCCGGGTCACAACTGCTTCGTTGTCAGCAAGAGCAGCAACTACAAGAACGACAACGCTGACATCATCAATATGTCTCAGGTAACGGGCGCAAAGAGCGAGACAAAAGAGCATAAGACGGAGCTTTATACGAAGGACGCTTCGGGCAACAGGGTTTCCTACAATCCGAGACAGTATGAGTACAGCTACGAGATTTTTGTGACCATAAACGTCAATTCGCCTTACTTCAACGAGATCAAGTTTGAGGTAACGGATACTCCCGTTAAGAACAAGGGCTCGCAGGAGTTCATGAGATATCAGAACGAGGCTGACCTCATCGTAGCGGCTGTCACCGGCAGACAGGCAGTAGGTATGAACGCAGGCGGCGTAGGCGCTGTTGCAGGCGCAGTCGGACAGGCTGTTGCAGGTGCGGCAGGCATCGCAGGTCTTGCGGGCATCGCAGGCGCTCTTCTCGGCAACCAGAACAATCAGCAGCAGAATATGATGAATAATCAGGGCTTTGCTCAGCAGGGTATGATGAACAATCAGGCTTACGGTCAGCAAGGCATGATGAACAATCAGGCTTACGGTCAGCAGGGTATGATGAACAATCAGGCTTACGGTCAGCAGGGTATGATGAACAATCAGGGCTTCGCTCAGCAGGGTATGATGGGCAATCAGGCTTACGGTCAGCAGGGTATGATGGGCAATCAGGCATTCGGTCAGCAGAATATGATGGGAAACACGGCATTCGGTCAGCAGGGTATGATGAATAATCAGGGCTTTGCTCAGTGGTCCTGTCCGAACTGCGGAATGACAAACACAGGCGCCGTTTGCCAGAACTGTGGCTTCCAGAAGCAGTTCTGATAAAGACGCAAACAACATATTATAGGATAAAAGACCTGCCTGTGGGGAGCGTCCCTGCGGGCGGGTCGTTTGCGAGTGAGGGGGAGATCCTGCTCGCGCGGGTCATATAAGGAGCTTGATCTAATGAAAGAGTTTACATTGGGCGAGATCGCAAAGGCGTGCGGCGGAAAGTTTATCGGCGACAGGGCGCGTCTGCTCGATACGATCTCAAGTGTCGTGATCGACAGCCGCAAGGTGACTGACGGATCGCTGTTTGTTGCGATAAAAGGCGAGCGTACCGACGGTCATCTCTATATTGAAAAGGCTTACGATTCGGGTGCGGTCTGCGCCGTCAGCGAACGCGAGGTCGATTATGACGAGCCGTATATACTCGTTGAGTCGAGCGAACGCGCGATCAAGGCTATAGCGGAAGCGTACCGTGCAAAGTTCCCGAATATCGAAGTTGTCGGGATCACGGGCAGCGTCGGCAAAACGAGCACCAAGGAAATGATCGCCGCCGTGCTTGCGAAAAAGTACATTGTCCATAAGACGCAGGGCAACTTCAACAACGAGCTTGGCGTGCCGCTGACGCTCCTTGCAATGCCCGAGGATACCGAAGTGGCAGTCGTAGAGATGGGTATAAATCACTTCGGAGAGATGACGAGACTGTCGAAAATGGTGCGTCCTACCGTCTGTGTATTTACCAATATCGGCTGCTGTCACCTTGAGAACCTCATTGACCGTGACGGCGTTCTCAAAGCGAAAACGGAGATGTTCACCTATATGGCGGACGATGCCGAGATCATAGTAAACGGCGATGATGATAAGCTTGCAACAATAAATAATGCGTCGTACAAATTCGGACTTGACGGAAGCAATGATTTCAGCGCCGAAGAACTCTCAAACGACGGAGAGAACAGTATTTCGTTCACACTTTGCCATAACGGGAAGAAGTATCCCGCAATGGTGCCCGCTCTCGGCAATCATATGGTCGTAAATGCGCTCGGTGCGGCAGCGGTCGGAACAGCGCTCAATATGGACATTGCCGACATCATCGAGGGCTTTAAGGATTATGCGCCTGTAGGAGGAAGAGCGAGACTTGTCGAGACCGATATCGTAAAGGTCATCGACGACTGCTACAATGCAAATCCCAACTCCGTAAAAGCTGCGCTCGATACGCTCAAAACAATTAAAGCAAAGCGCAGAGTTGCCGTTCTCGGAGATATGAAGGAGCTTGGCGAAAATGAAAAGGCGCTTCATAAGGAAGTCGGAGAGTACGCAGCGAAGAGCGGACTTGATGTGCTGATCACGGTCGGTGAGCTTGGCAGATGTCTTGCGGACGGCTGCGAGGGAATAGAGAAGCACAGCTACGATACGAATGCTCAGCTTCTTGATGAGATCGAGGATATTCTTCATAAAGACGACACGGTACTTGTAAAGGCGTCACATTCTATGAAGTTCGAAGAAATAGTGAAATTTCTCGAAGATATGTAAGCGGGGAGTTATCCGCCTGAACTGTTATCTGCGGCACACACCACAGTGCCGATCTATGGAGCCACTGAATAAATCACGTCCTGTGGACTGAGCACCAAACTTGTTTGCATCTTTCGGTCAAATTGAACTCACTTGAAAAACGTCAGTATTACTGCGGCTTTTTTGTCCGATTAGTCATGAAATCTGACTGCGCAATTTTGGCACTCTATTTAATCAGTGTCTCCCTATAAACTATAAACCGGAGGAACATAATATGAAAGACGAAACAAAATGCCTGCATTCGGGTTATCACCCGAAAAATTCCGAGCCGAGAGTTGTGCCGATAGTGCAGAGCACAACGTATGTGTACGATTCAACGGCAGAAGTAGCGTCCGTTTTTGACGAGCCTACGAAGTCTCTTATCTATTCGAGATTCGCTAACCCCACCGTAATGGCGGTAGAGCAGAAGATCGCAGAGCTTGAAGGCGGTGTCGGCGCTATGTGCACATCGAGCGGTCAGGCTGCAAATCTGCTTGCTATCCTCAATATTTGTCAGGCAGGCGACAGCTTTATCAGCACGAACGAGATCTACGGCGGTACAGTCAACCTTTTCTCGTTCACGCTCAAAAAGCTCGGCATCGAGTGCATCACAGTTTCGACCGATGATGACGAGGAGACGATCGAGAAGGCATTCAAGCCTAACACAAAGGCAGTTTTCGGTGAGACGATCGCAAATCCCGCACTCACGGTTTTTGATATTGAGAAGTTCGCAAAGCTCGCACATAAGCATAACGTTCCGCTTATTATCGACAATACTTTTGCAACTCCGATCCTTTGCAAGCCCTTTGAGTTCGGCTGCGATATCGTAACACATTCTACGACAAAGTATATGGACGGTCACGCAGTTCAGGGCGGCGGCGTTATCGTTGACAGCGGTAATTTTGACTGGACAAAGGGCAACTTCCCCGAGCTGACTCAGCCCGACGAGTCGTATCACGGTATCGTATATACAGAGGTTTACGGCAAGGCGGCTTACATCATCAAGGCGAGAATGCAGCTCATGCGTGACTTTGGCTGCTATCCTGCCGCTCACTCCGCATTCCTGCTCAACCTCGGACTTGAAACGCTCGCTGTAAGAATGAAGCAGTACTGCGACAATGCGCTCACGGTAGCCAAGTATCTTGAGGCAAACGACAAGGTCGAGAGCGTATCTTATCCGGGACTTGAAAACGACAAGTACCACGCACTTGCTCAGAAGTACCTCAAGGGTTCGAGCGGCGTTATCTCGTTCATCATCAAGGGCGGCAGAGAGACTGCTATGAAATTTATGGATTCTCTCGAGCTTGCGTCGAATGAGGTACACGTTGCCGATATAAGGACCTGCGTGCTTCACCCCGCAAGCGAAACTCACCGCCAGCTTTCGGACGAACAGCTCGCTGCCGCAGGAATCGAGGCAGGTATGGTGCGTTTCTCTGTAGGACTTGAGAATATTGACGATATCATTGCCGATCTTGACAAGGCATTCGCGGCGATCGGTTGATGGTCAAAAAAACAGTCTCTGTTTTAATCAATTTGATACAAGGCGCCGCAGCGGTCCTTGCGGCGGCTGTATTTTGGGCGTTCTGTTTTGAGCGGGATAATCCCGACCATGATACGGCAATAGGCGTAACGGTGCTGATACTATGGCTTTTTGTACTGATTCTACCCAATTGTCTGATAACGCTCGGCGCCAGATTCCGAAAAAGGGATATACTCCTGTATCAGGTGCTTCCGTTCATATCTGGCGCAGCTGCATATATTTTATTTCAGTTGAATTATTAAGGAGGTACTTTGATCTGTTCATCGGCCTCCCCGCAAACATACCGCCCGGCGAAAGATCATCGTCGGGCGGCAATTTGTATTATGAAATATTCTAAATAAAGACGAGAATTATCGAAAAAATCTCTTGACAGGTGAGTGCATAGATGTTAAAATAAAAATGCCGCTTATCACGGGCTTTTACAAGTCGGGTCTGCCCGCGCCCCGTGGCGTGCGATATCGCATTGCTTTGTTTGATAGCGAGTCTTAAAAGAAAGTGCAGGTGTCTGCAAAATGTACGCAATTATCGAAACAGGCGGAAAGCAGTACAAGGTCGAAGAGGGTAACGTTATCTTCGTAGAAAAGCTCAACGCCGAGACAGATGAAAAGGTAAACTTTAAGGTAGTAGCAGTCGGAACAGAGAATGATCTCGTTGTCGGCAGCGACGCTTCGAAGGCTTCCGTAGCAGGTAAGGTCCTCAAGAACGGCAAGGGCAAGAAGATCACAGTTTCTACCTACAAGCCGAAGAAGGGCGAGAAGAGAAAGCTCGGTCATCGTCAGCCG
>ONIC01000004.1 GCA_900317815.1 uncultured Eubacteriales bacterium
GGCATATACGCGAAATTCGTTTATCGTATGCATCGCCTTTTGTGCCGCGAACTTACTGCTTTGATATCTGCGGCGTACCACATCGAAAGCAGATACAGCGGGGCAAGCGCACGCGGCATATACGCGAAATTCGTTTATCGTATGCATCACCTTTTGTGCCGCGAACTTACTGCTTTGATATCTGCGGCGTACCACACCGAAAGCAGATACAGCGGGCAAGCGCCCGCCGGCATATACGCGAAATTCGTTTATCGTATGCATCGCCTTTTGTGCCGCGAACTTACTGCTTTGATATCTGCGGCGTACCACACAGAAAGCAGATACAGCGGGCAAGCGCACGCGGCATATACGCAGTCTCAGGTTGTCGTTTGCACTACTTTTTCTCTTGACACGCAGGTCTGAATAATGCTATTATAATAAGTGGCAAAAAATGAGGTGTGACGCCGATTTTTGCGAACAGAGAAATTACTCGTACTGGAGGAATATATATGGCAGAATTTATGACGGGTATGAAGCGCACCTGCTACTGCGGTGAGCTTCGTATAACCGACGTCGGCAAAGAGGTAACGCTCTTCGGCTGGACGGCAAAGCAGAGAGACCTCGGTCAGCTCGTTTTCATCGATCTGAGAGACAGAACAGGCATCGTTCAGCTCTCCTTCGACGACAGCACTGATAAGGAAGTATTCGAAAAGGCGCAGAAGGTACGCAGCGAGTTTGTTCTCGGCGTTGTCGGCACCGTAATGGAGAGAAGCGCAAAGACAGACAAGATCGCAACGGGTGACGTTGAAGTCAAGGTAACGGAGCTTCGTGTGCTTGGCGAGAGCGAGACTCCGCCGTTTGAGATCTCCGACAAGTGCAAGGCGGGCGAGCCTACGAGACTCAAGTACCGCTATCTCGATCTTCGAAGACCCGAACTTCAGCAGAACATCATTCTCCGCCACAAGATTGCAAAGGCTACGCGTGACTACTTTGACGAGAAGGGCTTTATCGAGATCGAGACTCCTATGCTCATCAAATCCACTCCCGAAGGCGCCAGAGACTTCCTCGTTCCTTCGAGAATTCACAAGGGCAGCTTCTACGCTCTTCCCCAGTCCCCGCAGATCTACAAGCAGCTTTGCATGGTAGCAGGCTTTGATAAGTATATGCAGATCGCGCGCTGCTTCCGTGACGAGGATCTCAGAGCCGATCGTCAGCCCGAATTTACACAGATAGATATCGAGATGTCGTTCGTTGATATGGACGATATCCTTGAACTCGGCGAGGGCTTTATCAAGTACGTTTTCAAGAAGGCGCTTGACATCGACATTCCCACTCCGTTCCCGAGATACACATACAACGAAGTTATGTCACGCTTTGGCTCCGACAAGCCCGACACACGTTTCGGAATGGAGCTTTTCGACCTGACGGATACAGTAAAGGATTCCGAGTTCGTTGTCTTCAAGAACGCTGTCGAAAACGGCGGTTCGGTTCGCGGCATCACGGCTAAAAACGGTGTCAAGACATACTCCCGAAAAGTCATCGACAAGCTTATCGAAACTGCAAAGGGCATCGGCGCAAAGGGCGTTGCGTGGATCCGCATGACAGATGACGGAATCGCTTCTTCGTTCTCGAAGTTTATGACGGACGAGCAGATGCAGGCTATCGTTGAGAAGGCGGGCGCAGAAACGGGCGACGTTGTATTCATCGTAGCGGACGAAAACGACACGAACGTAATGTCAATTCTCGGCGCGCTCAGACTCGAAGTTGCAAACAAGCTCGAGATCAAACGCGAGGGCTTCAACTTCCTGTGGGTAGTCGAGTTCCCGTTCTTCGAGTTCGACAAAGAAAGCGGCGAGTGGGTCGCAATGCACCACCCGTTCACCTCTCCGACAGACGAGGCAATGCAGCACCTTGAGGGCGACAAGAGCAAGGTATACGCAAAGGCTTATGATATGGTATTGAACGGCATCGAGCTTTCAAGCGGCTCTATCCGTATAACGAATCCCGAGCTTCAGAAGCGTATGTTCAGTATGCTCGGACTTTCCGACGAGGAAGCTTACCGCAAGTTCGGTTTCCTGACAGACGCGTTCAAGTTCGGCGCGCCCCCGCACGGCGGAATGGGCATCGGTCTCGACCGTCTCGTAATGCAGATGATAAACGCATCTACGCTCAGAGACGTTGTTGCATTCCCGAAGGTTCAGAACGCAAGCGAGCTTATGACAAACGCTCCCTCCCCCGTTGACACCGATCAGCTCAATGAGCTTGGCATCGGAGTAACAGTTCCTACAGAGTAATAATTCAAGGCGGCACTTAAAGCGCCGCCTTTTTGTCAGGCAATATACAGGTGTCAAAGATGTCCGGCAGTACTCAAAAATATCAAATGATCTCCGTACCCTCTCTCGGGATAATCCGAAAACACAGCCCGCAGCATCTGCGCAAATCGCGTCTGCTGCGGGCTTTTTTGTACTGCTGAATTGTTATGACATCATGCTGTCTTGCTTACAGGTGTGCCGATCTTTTCATTGTCGATCATGCCTACGCTGTATCTGAGGACAGACAGTGCGTCTGCGGAAGTGATGTTCTCGCCGTCA
>ONIC01000039.1 GCA_900317815.1 uncultured Eubacteriales bacterium
CAGCCGCGAGCGAAGCAATGCGGCGAACGGAGGAGAAACAAAGCAGCGCTTCTCAAAAATTTGAAACTAACTTTATCGACAGACTGAAACCGCCTTGAACGATCAAGGCGGTTAAGGAGACACTCTCTCCTTAAACATCGTCGGTGATAGAATGTGTGCATAGATTATCGGTGTTTTTTGTCGTAATCCTAACATCAATATTACCAAGAAGTTACAAATCTTTAATTTTAATTCTGTAAACGAAATATAATGTTAGAATTATTTGATATAATAGGCTATAAGTGTAATTAGGTCTGTAATCAGACGATATAATATGCGAGATTTTGTTGCCTCGAGTAACAAAAATGCCAAAGAGCGAGGGGAAAGTGTTTGAGAATAAGAAGAAAAAAGTGGGCAAGACCCGAGCTTGCCGTCTGCCCGTTTTTTGTCGGAGAACCCGAGGAGCAGATCGGAAAGTGGAGCGAGCGCTTCGAAAAGGCGCAGCCGCTGTATCTGGAGCTTGGCTGCGGGAAGGGCACGTTTGCGGCTCAGTTAGCCTACAATAATCCCGACGTGAATATCCTTGCGCTCGATATAAAGAGCGATATGCTCGGAGTGGCGCGCAGGAACGTCACGGCGCTTTTTGAAAAGGAAGGCAGAGCTGTTGACAACCTGCTGCTTACGGCGTACAACGTCGAACATCTCGAAAAGATAATTTCAGCACAGGATAAGGTGCAGCGCATATACATAAATTTCTGTAATCCGTGGCCGAAGCCGAAGCACAACAAGCGCAGGCTGACTTTCCCGAATAAGCTGATGAAGTACAGGGAACTGCTGCCCGACGGCGGCGAGATCCGCTTCAAGACGGACGATCTTCCGCTGTTCGAGGACAGCCTTGAGTATTTTGCTCAGTGCGGCTTCGACATCGTATACAAGACAAACGATCTTCACAACAGCGGTATCACCGACAACATTCTCACCGAGCACGAGATAATGTTCAGCGAGCAGGGCATAAAGATAAATTACCTCACGGCGGTGAAGTCCGTGCTTGGATCGGATAATTGAATTTGATTTCCCAAAACATTAATATACAATAAAAATAAAACCCAAAACACCGCAGAGACGAACTCTGCAAAAGGAGACTACGAAGATGAAAAAGATATTGGTATGCGAAGACGAGGCGGCTATCCGCGACTTCGTCGTGATCAATCTCACAAGAGCGGGCTATGACGTCATCGAAGCCGAGAACGGCGACGAGGCGCTCAAGAAGTACGACGACAACAACGGCGATCTTGACGTTGCGATACTTGACGTTATGATGCCGGGAAGCAAGGACGGCTTCGCTGTCTGCAAGGAGCTTCGTGCGAAAAACGGCGGTATCGGAATTATTATGCTCACAGCCCGCACTCAGGAGATGGACAAGGTAACGGGCCTTATGCTCGGAGCGGACGACTATGTAACGAAGCCCTTCTCGCCCTCGGAGCTGGTCGCAAGAGTTGACGCGCTCTACAGGCGTGTGTCGCTTGCCAAGGCGAATATCGAGAGCAACTTCAAGGAGGAGATCAAGTCGGGCGATTTCGTTCTCAATCTCCGCAACAGAACGCTTCTCAAAAACGGCAGAACGATCGAGCTGACACAGGTCGAGTTCCAGATCATGGAGTATTTCTTCTCAAATCCCGGCAAGGCGCTCGACAGAGTTAATATCCTCAACCATGTATGGGGCGTGGCTTATGTCGGCGAGGAAAAGATCGTTGACGTAAACATCAGACGTCTCCGCATGAAGGTGGAGGACGAGCCGTCCAACCCGAAGTACATCGTAACGGTATGGGGTCTCGGCTACAAGTGGGACGCCTGATCCGACAAAGGCATACACAGCAAATCATTGAATCAACAAGCCGGGGGGCTTATTTTGGGTAAGGGTATTGTAAAAAGATGGGTATTCAATTACCTCAGCATAACGGTGCTGTGTCTTGCAGTTATCGTGTTTGCGGCTTCGTTCGGCGTGAGGAAGCACTATTACGACGGAGTCAGGGAGCATCTGACGGAGCTCGGAAACGAAGCTCAGCATTCGTTTCTTGAATGCGGCTCTGACAGCGGCGCTGCCTGGGCGAGCGAATATCTCGGAGACATCGCACAGAGAGAGTCTATCGACGTTGCCGCATCGGACGAGAACGGACAGATAGTCCGCATAATCCCGAGCGGGAGCTTTGCGGAGTATATTGCAGGCGGAGCGGACACCGACGCCAGGGAAACAGCCGACTCGGGCACATTCAAAACGGTGGATCTGCCGACGGGCGAAAGGGCGATAAGCTATGACGTCACCATAAAGGATAAAAACGGTGAATTTGCCGCAGCACTGCGTTTTTTTGAGCCGCTGAGCGAGGCTGACGGTAAGGTCATGCGCGCGATACTGTTTCTTGCGGCGGGAATGGTGGTGCTTCTGGCGCTGTTCGTCATACCGACGCTGATGTATCTCGGCACGATAGTAAAGCCCGTCAGAGAAATACGCGCAACGGCGCACAGGATCGCTCAGGGCGATTATGAAACAAAGGTGGAACGTCTGCACGATGACGAGATCGGCGAGCTTGCCGACTCTATAAACCACATGGCGGAGGAGATCAAAGCGTCGGACAGCATGAAAAACGACTTTATCTCGTCTGTGTCGCACGAGCTGAGAACACCGCTGACGGCTATCAAAGGCTGGGCGGAGACTATGTCGCTCGGAGAACCTGATCCCGCAACGCTCGGAAAGGGTCTCGGGATCATAATAAACGAGTCGGAGAGACTGACGGGAATGGTCGAGGAGCTGCTCGATTTTTCGAGAATGCAAAGCGGACGCATGGTGCTTGTGATGGATAAATGCGACCTGCTTGCGGAACTTGGAGAAGCTGTCTATATGCTCAAGGAGCGCGCCGCCAAGGAAAACAAGCATTTTGTATATGAAGAACCCGAGTCGATGCCGCCTGTGCTTGCCGACAAGAACAGACTGCGTCAGGTGTTCATAAATATCATAGACAATGCGCTCAAATACACGCCCGAGGGCGGCGTTATAGGCATTGACGTAAAGCACGAGGACGACCGCATAAAGGTTATTATCAGCGATACGGGCTGCGGAATAAACGAGGTCGATCTTCCCCGCATCAAGGAGAAATTCTACAAAGCGAACAAGACGGTACGCGGCAGCGGTATAGGTCTTGCGGTCGCTGACGATATAATGCAGCGTCACAAGGGCAGACTTGACATAGAAAGCCGCGAGGACGTAGGTACAACGGTAACGATAACGATACCTGTTCTCGATCATGATGACGAGAAGATACTCAATTCATGATCCGCTTTGCATGATATCGGGCGCTTGATATATAAGTTTTAAGGAAAAAATGAAAAGAAGGGAATGAGAATATGCCCGAAAAGACCTGTTTTAAGACATCTATCGGCGGTTCGGCGCTTATAGAGGGCATTATGATGAGAGGTCCGAAGAAGACGTGCGTCGCCGTCAGAATGAGCGACAAGTCGATCTACACCGAGGACATACAATTTGAGTCTGTCGGCGGCAAGAGCAAGTTTTTCAAGCTGCCGTTTATCAGAGGCTTCATAACGCTCATCGACTCGATGAGACTCAGTATGAAGTGCCTTATGCTGTCGGCGGAGAAGTCGGTCGAGGGTACGGACGAGGAGGTCGAGGAGCCGTCCAAGTTCGAGAAGTGGCTCGAGGATAAGCTCGGAGACAAGCTATTCGGAGCTGTTATGACGCTGGCGTCGATACTCGGAATTGCGCTGGCGATACTTCTGTTTTTTGCGCTTCCGACATTTATTTTCAACAATCTTGCGAAAGTCGCGCCTGCGCTTGACAAGGGCACGGTGTGGCGCAGCGCATTCGAGGGTATCCTGAAGATAATCATTTTCCTCGGATACATCATCGTGATATCGCGCACACCCGATATGAAGCGTGTATTTATGTATCACGGAGCGGAGCACAAGACGATCTTCTGCTATGAGAACATGGAAGAGCTGACAGTCGAGAATGTCCGCAAGTATAAGCGTTTTCACCCTCGCTGCGGCACGAGCTTTATGATAATAATGCTGCTCGTGGGAATAATCATCGGACTTTTCATAACGGCAAAGAACCCGCTTCTGAGAACGCTTATCAAGCTGCTGCTCCTGCCCGTTTCCTGCGGTATAGGCTACGAGCTTATCAAGGTCTGCGCAAAGTATGACAATCCTCTGACAAAGATCATCGCTGCGCCCGGACTTGCAGCGCAGAGGATCACAACGATCGAGCCTGACGACGATATGATAGAGATCGCAATAGCGGCTATCAAGCGCGTCATTCCCGAAAACGGTGAGGACAGGATCTGATAATATGACACTTACTTTGGAAGAAGTTTACAGGCAGGGACGTCAGACGCTCGAAAGGGCGGGCGTTCCCGATGCCGACTTTGATTCGCTGCTTCTGACGGAGCACGTTTTCGGCGCGGACAGAACAGCTTTGATACTTCACGGCGACAGACCCGCAGACGGTGAGCTTTGTCGCCGTTTCTTTTCGCTGATAGACGAGCGCTGCACGGGACGGCCGCTGCAATATATGATCGGCAAATGGAATTTTATGGGATTTGATTTTCTTGTCGGGGAAGGAGTCCTTATCCCGAGGGACGACACGGAGGTCGCCTGCGAGGCGGCACTTGAGCTTGCAGGGAAAATGGACGCTCCGAGAATTATCGATCTTTGCTCGGGCAGCGGCGCTATTGCCGTTACGCTCGGAAAGCTGCTGCCCCGTGCGCAGGTAACGGCGCTCGAGCTGTCGGACGAGGCGTTTTCATATCTTGAAAAGAACATTGAGCTCAACGGCGCAAAAAATGTCACTCCCGTGAAAGGCGATGTTGCGAGCGCGTATGACGACTGGGAGGACGGCAGTTTCGATCTGATCGTATCAAATCCGCCTTACATAGTCACAAAGCAGATAGACACGCTCCAGAGAGAACTGGCGTTTGAGCCGAGAATGGCGCTCGACGGCGGCGAAGACGGCTTGTATTTTTACAGGATCATCACGAAATACTGGGGAACAAAGCTGCGAAAAGGCGGATATCTTGTTTACGAAACGGGAGAAGACGAACACGAGCCTGTCAGAGACGATATGGCGGAGCACGGATTTGTTGATATAGGATACAAACTCGATCTTCAGGGCTACAAGCGGGCTACTTTCGGTCGTCAAACAAGTCTTTTTGAAAAACGGCTTGACGAAAAACTTTTCAAGCCTTTTTGAAAAAAGGCTTGGCGAAAAACTTTAATTATTGTTCTTTTACAGGAATTTGATTTCCGTGGTGCCCGCCCGCTCGCTGCACTAAAGGTAAGGCATACGGTAAACTAAGTTCGCGTAATTGTCAGCGGACACCGTCCGCCGCGGCACTAAAGGTAAGGCATACG
>ONIC01000096.1 GCA_900317815.1 uncultured Eubacteriales bacterium
AAAAACTATGTACAAATTCAATTTTTTTTGGTACAATATGTAATGCGACCTCACAAAGACAAGTTGATGCGTATGAGTTGGCTGAAAGATCCGACGCGGTCATCGTGATCGGTGGAAGGCACAGTTCGAACACGAACAAACTGTATGATATTTGCAGAAAGTCGTGCAGCCGGACGTTACTGATCGAAACTGCGGCCGAGCTCCAACACATTTCTTTCCGGGAGGACGATAACATAGGAATTACTGCCGGGGCTTCAACACCGGCAAGTATAATTAAGGAGGTACTGGATAGAATGAGTGAGAAATCCAGCGAAGTAATTGAAAATGCTGCAGAGCAGAATTTTGAGGAGATGTTGGAAGAGTCCCTCAAGAACGTAAACACGAACGACAAGGTAATCGGTGTTGTAGAGAAGATCGAACCGAACAGCGTTATGGTAACGCTTGACGGCAGAAAGCAGACAGGCTACATCCCGGTTGACGAGCTGTCGAGTGACCCTGCGGCAAAGCCTGAGGATATCGTCAAGGTTGGAGATAGGCTCGAACTGCTTATCATGCGTACAAACGATCAGGAAGGTACAATCATGCTCTCCAAGAAGCGTGTAGACGCTACTAAGGGCTGGGACGTATTTGAGCAGGCACAGGAGAACAACGAGATCCTTACGGGCGTTGTTACAGAGGTAGTCAAGGGCGGTATCATCGTTGTTTCCAATGCAATCAGAGTATTCGTTCCCGCATCTCAGGCAACTGCATCGAGACGTGATCCCCTCGAGGATCTTCTTCAGAAGGAAGTTGAGTTCCGTCTTCTTGAGATAGACAGAAAGAGAAGAAGAGCAGTAGGCTCGATCCGTTCCGTTCTTAAGGAGCGTTCCGATGCTGCAAAGGAAGCTTTCTGGAGCACAGTCGAGGTAGGCAAGAAGTATAAAGGTGTTGTTAAGTCGCTCACAAGCTACGGTGCATTCGTAGATATCGGCGGCGTTGACGGCATGATCCATATTTCCGAGCTTTCGTGGGTAAGAATCGCTCATCCCTCCGATGTTGTAAAGGTCGGCGATGAAGTAGAGGTTTACGTTAAGGCGATCGACGAGGAAAAGCACAATATCTCCCTCGGTTACAAGAAGGAAGAGGACAATCCGTGGAACAAGCTCGTTGCTAACTACAATGTCGGCGACATCGTTGACGTAACGATCGACGGTTTCTGCAAGCACGGCGCGTTCGCTTACATCGCTCCCGATGTACAGAAGGGTCTTATCCACATTTCGCAGATCGCTAATCACAGAGTTGAGAAGCCCGAGGACGAGCTCAAGGTCGGCGAAGTTGTAAAGGCTAAGATCGCTGAGATCGACAGCGAGAAGAAGAGAGTTTCCTTCTCCATCAAGGGTGCACTTGCCGCTGAGGAGCCTGCTGAGGAAGCAGTTGAGGAGTAATTCTCACTTAAATCAAATTTTCGGAAGCCACTCGAAAGGGTGGCTTTCTTTATACATAAAAGGCAAGTTGTTTCATAAAATACTAAGGAGCCACTGATTAAATCACGTCCTTCGGACTGAGCACTCGCTTTAATCAGTGTCTCCTTAGATCACAATTTGCCGCTATATGAGGTGTAATGCTATGGATTTTGAAAGCGCAAAGCTCCGCGCCATCGAGCTGACAAAACAGCTCAATTATCACAATGACCGCTATTACAATCAGGATTCTCCCGAGATCAGCGACTATGAATACGATATGCTGCTGCGTGAACTTGAGAATATTGAGGCGCAGTTTCCTCAGCTTGCGAAGGAGGATTCCCCGACTCGTCACGTTGGCGGCGAGCGCTCGGAAAAGTTCTCACCGGTTGAGCATACCGTTCCTATGGAGAGTCTGCACGACTCGTTCTCCTTTGATGAGCTGCGGGCGTTTGACAGGCGTGTCAGGGAATCTGTCGGAGATGTTTACTACGTCGTCGAGCCGAAGTTTGATGGCTTGTCGGTATCGGTAGAATACCGCAACGGTATCTTTTCACGCGGTTCAACACGCGGCGACGGCAGAGTCGGAGAGGATATCACCGATAATATAAAGACGATCAAGACGCTTCCGAAAAGACTGTCAAAGCCGCTCGATTATCTCGAGGTCAGAGGCGAGGTCTATATGTCGAACGCAAGCTTCGAGAAACTTCTGAAGTATCAGGAGGAGCACGAGGAAAAGCCTGCGAAAAATCCCCGAAACGCCGCAGCGGGAGCGCTCAGACAAAAGGACAGCAGGATCACGGCGCAGCGTGACCTCGACATATTTGTATTTAATATCCAGCAGATCGAGGGCGCGGAGCCGAGCGGACACAAGGAGTCGATCGAGCTGCTGAAGTCACTGGGATTCCCTGTCTCCCCGTTTTACAAAAAGAGCGGGGATATCGAGGAGATCATAGATCACATAAAATACATCGGAGACAATCGCGGAGAGTTTGATTTTCCCATAGACGGCGCTGTAGTCAAGGTCGATTCTTTTGTGCTTCGTGAGGAACTCGGCAGTACGGCAAAATTTCCGCGTTGGGCTGAGGCGTACAAGTATCCTCCCGAGGAAAAAGCAACGATACTCCGTGATATTGAAATAAACGTCGGCAGAACAGGTGTGCTCACCCCGACGGGCGTTTTCGATCCTATACTTCTTGCGGGTACGACAGTCAGCCGCGCCACGCTCCACAATGAGGATTTCATCAATGAAAAGGATATCAGGATAGGCGATGAGGTCATATTAAGAAAAGCAGGGGAGATCATTCCCGAGGTAGTATCGCTCAGCAGGAGAGGTGAAAATACTGTTCCGTTTGAGATGCCGAAGGTATGTCCTTCCTGCGGCTCTCCCGTTTCACGCGCGGAGGGCGATGCTGCTGTTCGATGCACGAATACAGCCTGCCCTGCTCAACTTATGCGAAATCTGATTCATTTTGTTTCACGGGACGCTATGGATATAGACGGCCTCGGTCCTGCTGTGCTCGAGCTTCTTGCGGAAAACGAGCTTGTAAAGTCTCCCGCCGACCTTTACAAACTGAAAGCCGAGGATATAAGCCCGCTCGAGCGAATGGGCGAACAGTCTGCGGCGAATATTGTTGCGGCAGTCGAAAAGTCAAAGCAGAACGATCTCAGCCGACTTGTTACGGGTCTCGGTATCCGTATGGTCGGAAGAAAGGCAGCTCAGCTAATATGCGCGAAGTTCCCGACGATCGACGAGCTTATGAGCGCAGACAGAGACTCCCTGACAGCTATTGACGGTATAGGCGGGATCATGGCAGACTCTGTTGTCTCTTACTTCTCGCTGCCCGAGTCGAAGGAGCTTGCAGATGAGTTCAAGTCGCTCGGGCTTAAACTGACCGAGCCTGTTGTATCGGCTTCGGGCGGTATTTTCGAGGGCAAGACCTTCGTTCTGACAGGTACTCTTCCGACTCTTAAACGCAGTCAGGCGTCTAAGATAATCGAGCAGCACGGCGGAAAGGTGACTTCGAGCGTTTCTGCCAAAACAAGCTACGTACTCGCAGGTGAAGCCGCAGGCAGCAAGCTGGAAAAAGCCGAAAAGCTCGGTATCTCGGTAATTACGGAAGAACAGCTTTTTGAGATGATAAAATAATTTCGGAACAGGCTTTAACGCCTGTTCTTTTTTTGTCCGCTGTGTCATATAATCTATTGAGGTGAGAAAGTGGACGAGTCGTTCAAAAGCATAACAGACTGTTTCTCCGATAAGCTTACGAACGCCGCCGGGATGCGGTTTAATGATCTGTGCGAGATCAGGATACGAGCGGGTAAGCCTGTTGTGATGTATTTCCTCAATAAACCGCACTTTCTGCGAAGTGACGGCACATTTGCCGATACATACGAAAGCGGACTTGAAGCTGTCTCGTTCGATGAGCTTCAGAAAGCCTTCGAAAAGCTCTGCTCGTACTCTGTGTACAAGCATATTGAGAATATGACCAAAGGCTTTATAACGGTCGGCGGAGGTCACAGGATCGGTGTGTGCGGATCCTCGGTAGTGTCCGGCGGTGAAGTGTTGTCCGTTACAGATGTTACAGGTCTGAATATCCGTGCGGCAAAGGAGTACTGCGGCTGTGCTTCATTTATTTTCAATTCTGTCGATCTTTCGCGCGGTGCGCTGATATGCGGGATCCCGTCGTCGGGAAAGACAACTTTGCTGCGGGATATTGCAAAAACACTGTCTTTTGATATGCTCAAAAAGGTAAGCATTGCGGACGAGCGCTGCGAGATCGCGTCACGGCTCGGCGGAAGATCGGGTTTTGATGTCGGACTTTCCGACGTTTACAGCGGATATCCCAAAAGCGCTGCACTGACGCTCGCTGTTAGAACTATGTCGCCCGATTATATCATCTGCGACGAGCTGACGGGCGAGGACAGCGCAAATGTGATGCAGGCGCTCAACTGCGGCGTTACTGTTATTTCGGCTGTTCACTGCGATTCTCTCGAAACTCTGATGCGAAATCCGTCCTTGAAACGTCTTGCGGCTACGCGCGCATTCCAAAAGCTGATTTTTCTCAGCGGTACTGTTCCTGCAAAGATAAAAGAAATCTACGATATAGGGGAGATCACGATTGATTAAGACCGCAGGGTTGCTGCTTCTGTTTTTTACGTCACTTATGACAGGTTATTCATACTCAGAGAGGCTGTCCGAGCGTGTACGTCTGCTGCGGGCGCTGCGTCTGCTTCTTACACGTTTTTCACGAGAGCTTACGGTCAGCCGTCCCGAGCTTTCAAGGCTCTTTATGTCGGACAATAACGCTTCCACAAGTATCATAACGGGTCGGATAGCCGAGCTTCTCGATTCGGGCAGTTCTCCCGAGGAGAGCGTAAGAGCCGCATTTTGCGAGCCTTACCCAAAGCGGCTGTTAAAGCAGGACGAGCGTGATTATCTGACGAGCGTTCTGGCTCAGCTCGGCGGCGGGGACGTATCTTCTGCGCTGAAGGTGCTGGGAGACTGCGCTTGTTCAGTTGACGAATATATAGAGTCAGCCGTGCTCGATGAACGAAAAAAAGCCAAAGCGGGACTTTCCTTATCCGTCTACATAGGACTTGCCGCCGTGATACTTCTGATGTGAGGTGTGAAAATGGAGATAGATCTGCTGTTCAAGATCGCCGCTGTGGGAATAATCGTATCCGTATTAAGTCAGGTGCTTAACCGCGCGGGACGTGAGGATCAGGCTATGCTTACCGCACTTGCGGGTCTGGTGATAGTTCTTACTATGGTGATAAAGGAGGTCAGCAGCCTGTTTACGACAGTCAAATCGCTTTTCGGGCTGTGACGGTATGGATATGATCTCTGTCTGCGTCCTCGGAGTTTTCTCGGTGATCTGTGCGGCAGGGCTCCGAAAGTACACCCCCGAGATAGCCTCTCTCCTTCTTGTGTCATCGGTCGTATTTCTGGCGCTGCTCCTGATGCCGCTTGCTCAGTCTGTAATAACTCAGATGATCGGGCTGAGTGACGCCGCTTTGATAGAGGACGGTTATTTACAGGCGCTTATAAAGGCTGTCGGGATATGTTATATAACGCAGCTCACCGCAGATATATGCCGTGAAAACGGAGCGCAGTCCACTGCAACTCAGGTAGAGCTGTGCGGGAAAACGGCGATCTTGCTGACAGCCTGCCCGTTATATTCCGATCTGCTGTCGCTTGTGTCGAAGTTTCTTGAGATAGGGCAGTGAAAAAAGCGTAGGATATTGCGGCGAAAATTGGACATTCACGATATTGCAATTTTACAGGATTTTTATTATAATATAAAGGCTGTGAAAAGAAGGTGATGTTTTGGCAAAGAAAAAGGAAAGCAAGTCGAACTGCGACTACTGCGTGAATTACGGCTATAATGAGGAGTACGACTGCTACGAATGTGCCGTAGATCTTGATGAAGACGAGATGTACAGCTTTATGAACGGACATTACCGAAGCTGCCCGTATTTTCATCTCGGCGACGAATACAAAATAGTTCAGAAACAGAATTGACAATATAAAGGAATGTGTTATGGATACTACGATGTACAGTAAAATGGGTATAAGCGGCGAGGTGCTTGCGTTCTGCAATACTGTTCTTGAGGAACTTGAGCCGCGCTTTAAGAAGATAGATGAGACTGCGGAGTATAATCAGCTGAAGGTGATATCCGCAATGCAGGAACACAGAGTGAACGCCGCCTGCTTTGCCGCAACTACCGGTTACGGATATGACGATGCGGGACGTGACAATCTCGAGCGCGTATATGCTTCGGTTTTCGGTACGGAAGCGGCGCTTGTGCGTCCGCAGATCACCTGCGGAACTCATGCCCTTGCCGTTGCGCTTTCTGCGATACTTCGCCCGGGAGACACACTGCTTTCTCCCGTAGGCAAGCCTTACGACACACTGGAGGAGGTCATAGGCATACGTCCTTCACGCTGTTCTCTGAAAGAATTCGGCGTGAATTACAAGCAGGTCGATCTTCTTCCCGACGGAGGTTTTGACTTTGAAGGGATCAGAAATGCGATCGACGATAAGACAAAGATGGTCACGATACAGCGCTCCAAGGGCTATCAGACACGCCCGACTCTTTCTGTCGAGCGGATAGGGGAGCTGATCGCATTCATCAAATCCGTAAAACCCGACATAATATGTATGGTCGATAACTGCTACGGCGAATTTGTCGAGAAAATCGAGCCGTCAAATGTCGGCGCCGATATGATTGTCGGCTCTCTTATCAAAAATCCCGGCGGAGGACTTGCCCCGATCGGCGGATATATCTGCGGCACGAAAGAATGTGTAGAAAACTGCGCATATCGTCTGAGCGCACCGGGTCTCGGTCAGGAGGTAGGAGCAAATCTCGGAATTATGCCGGCGTTCTATCAGGGCTTCTTTATGGCTCCGACGGTCGTATCGGGAGCGCTCAAGGGAGCTGTATTTGCGGGACTTTGCTATGAAAAGCTCGGCTTCAGGTGTGTGCCTGACGGTACGGAGGAACGCTTTGATATTATACAAGCGGTCGAGCTCGGTTCGGAGGAGCGTATGGTCGCTTTCTGCAAAGGTATCCAGGCAGCGGCGCCTGTTGACAGCTATGTTACTCCCGAACCGTGGCCAATGCCCGGCTACGATTCCAACGTGATCATGGCGGCAGGCGCGTTCGTCCAGGGGTCGAGTATAGAGCTTTCCGCCGACGGCCCGATCAAGGAGCCTTACGCCGTGTACTTCCAGGGCGGACTTACATGGTATCACGCGAAGCTCGGTATCATGATGTCAATACAGAAGCTTTTTGAAGCGGGTCTGATAGAGCTTTGAGGGTATCGATAATATACAGATAACCGAGAACCGAGAACCTCTCCTGAAAAATGGGGAGGTTTTTTTGTTTCGTCATACCGCATATAATTTCAGGCGAAAATATGTATATAATTTCGGAAAGGAGTATATTAAATCGTAACAAATCTGATTTATTTATTAAATTACCGAAAATTTATTGACTTTTCACGAAAAAAATCTTATAATAACTCTGTTACGATTGTTTGAATAGGGTATTTCTGCGCTTTTTTAGCCGGAATGATATTCGGACAATAAAGCCGTGTCGAGGTCTTTAGAATCGGTGACGCGGCAAACATACACATCACGGAGGTTAAAACGCATGAAAAGAGTTGCAAAACCTGTATTCTTCATCGTTGCGCTTCTTATCATCGCTCTTGCGGTCACGTCTGTATTCGGAATCGACACGCAGTTCGGTGATATCAAGACGACCCGCATCAAGGGCGTAGACGATATTCGATGGGGAATCGACATCAAGGGCGGCGTTGAGGCGACATTCCGTCCGGCTGACGGTGTAGAGGCTACACCGGAACAGCTCGAATCGGCAAAATCCGTCATCGAGACAAGACTCGTTGGCAACAGCATCACCGACTACGAGCTTTATGCCGACGAAAGCTCCAACAGGATCATTGTCCGCTTCCCTTGGAAAGAGGATACCACAAACTACGACCCGAACGCCGCTATAGAGGAAATTTCCGCTACGGCCGTACTTACGTTCCGTCCGGGCAACAGCTATGAGACAGTTGATTACGATGCAGACGGCAATCCCGTCATGAAGACGCCTACAGGCGCCACAGCGGAAACTGTGCTCCTTGACGGTTCTACCGTAAAGAAGGCGGAGCCCGGCGTGATCAGCGAGAACGGTACTAACCAGTATGTAGTATCGCTCGAGTTTAACGATGAGGGTACGCAGCTCTTCAAAGAGGCTACTACTACATATCTCAACCAGACTATTTCGATCTGGATGGACGACACGATGCTCTCTTATCCGACTGTAAACGAGGTCATCTCGGGAGGCAAGGCTCAGATCTCAGGCTCGTTCACGGCAGAGGAGGCAACCGCTCTTGCAACTAAGATCAACGCAGGTGCGCTGCCCTTCACGCTGGAGACTGTAAACGTTTCCTCGATCAGCCCGACGCTCGGTCAGAACTCGCTTCGCGCTATGGGTATCGCTGCCGTTATCGCTCTTTGCTTCATCGCCGTATTTATGATCATTTTCTTTAGAGTTCCGGGCTTTGTTGCGATCATCGCGCTTATCGGTCAGATGGCTATTATTCTCGTGTCTGTTTCGGGTTACTTCCCTGTATTCAACAGCTTCACGATGACCCTCCCCGGTATCGCAGGTATGATCCTGTCGATCGGTACGGGTGTTGACGCAAATATCCTTACAGCCGAGCGTATTCGCGAGGAGCTCAAGCGAGGCAAGTCACTTGACAGCGCTATCAATGCGGGTACAAAGAACTCACTTTCAGCTATCATCGACGGTAACGTTACTATAGTTATAGTAGCCGTGATCCTCATTCTTGTGTTCGGTCCGTTCAATATGCTTTCCTTTATTTTCGGTCTTTCGACGACGGGTGCGATCTATGCCTTCGGCTATACTCTTCTCATCGGTACTATCGCAAACTTCATTATGGGTATCGGTGCCGCAAGACTTATGCTCAAGTCGATCTCGGGTTATAAGTTCCTGAGAAATCCCAGACTTTACGGAGGTGCTAAGAATGAAAGATAAGGTACTCGACTTCTACTCGAAGAGAAAAGTCTTTTTCGGCATTTCCATCGGTATAATCGTAATCGGAATTATCTTCAATATCATTTTCGGTGTTTCGCTCGATATCCAGTTCTCGGGCGGCTCGATGATCTCCTACTCATATAACGGTGAGGTCAATGAGGAAGAAATGAAGGCTCTTATCCAGGAGAAGACTCCCGACGATAAGGTAACCTTCACAGTATCAAAGGATATCGCTGCCAACAACGAGAACGGTGACGGCTATACTCTTACAGTTCAGTTCTCGGGCACCGATGCCATCAGCACGGAGATCCAGTCCGAGATCCTCGCTTCTCTTCAGGAAAAATATCCCGACAACAATTTTGACACCAACGAGTTTACATCTGTAGATGCTACTATGGGTCTGAAGTTCTTCATTAAGTGTCTTGTTGCCGTTGCTATCGCGAGTGTTCTCATGGTGATCTACGTTACGATCCGATTTAAGAGGATCGGCGGTATGTCCGCGGGTATGTTCGGTCTTGTAGCGCTTTTCCACGATATCATCATGGTATATATCGTATTCGTTGTTTTCAGAATGCCTATCGACTCGAACTTTATCGCAGTCGTTCTTATGATCCTCGGTTATTCGCTCAACGACACGATCGTTATCTACGACCGTATCAGAGAGAACAAGGCTAAGATGGGTCCGAAGGCTTCTCTTATCGAAGTTTACAACCGCAGCATGACTCAGTGTATCAAGAGAACGATCATGACTTCGATCACTACTCTTGCAGCTATCACTTCTGTATATGTTGTATGCCTTGTATTCAACATCACATCTATCCAGAGCTTTGCGCTTCCGATGATGATCGGTCTTGTATCGGGCTGCTATTCGTCGATCTGCATTGCAACTCCTCTTTGGGTTATCTGGCAGCTCCACAAAAAGAGCAAGGAGCCCGAGAAGAAAGCAAAGGCTTGATAAAAATCTCTTGTCCCCGTCTGATCTCAGGCGGGGATTTTTGTAACATTTTTTCTTCGCTGCGCTATAATGTAGTAAGACACGATTTTACGGCGTTGTGAGGTGTTGTGTATGTGCACTCGGGATTGTGCTTCAAAATGCGCGCTTTCATTCGGTCTTGCTTTGATGCTTTCATCGTTTTTTAAAAACGGTGCGGCTATATTTCTTGTCGGTGCCGCGTTTGTGATATTATCCTTCGCACTTCGCAGGCGCTGAATATACGGGAGGCTCAATTATGAAATTTATCGTTGTAGACAATCCGAAATTCTGGTCTCCGATCCTGAGATGTATGTTCAAGATAAAGAAAGTCAAAGCCGAATAAACAAGAAACGGGGAGCGCAGACTCCCTGTTTTGCTTTTGTGAAAAAATAATAATGAAAGATGCATCTGAGTATGAAGGATTATCGCATATTTATAAAAAAGATAACAATTCGGTTATCTGACAGATAAAATTCTGATAATGCTCAAAAAAATCTTGCTACTACAAGTAAAAAATGGTATAATAAATACAACTGTGGATATGGTGGGGCAGCATTGCCTTTATATATTCAAAAACGCAGGAAAGGCAGAGAAAAATGATGAGAGAAAATCAGTATCGCACACACAACTGCGGTGAGCTCAGAGAGAGCGACATCGGCAAGAATGTAAGAGTTGCAGGCTGGGTCGAGAATATCAGAGACCACGGCGGCGTTATGTTCCTTGACATCCGTGACCAGTACGGAGTAGTTCAGGTAGTTGTGCACGACGATAATTTACTCAAAGATATAAATAAGGAATGCACTGTAACGATAGAGGGCGAGGTAGTAAAGAGAGACGAGGAGACTATCAACCCGAAGATCGCAACAGGTATGGTAGAGGTACACACATCAAGTCTCAGAGTGCTCGGCAGATGCAAGGCAAATCTTCCTTTCGAGATCTCCTCGGCTAAGGACGTTAAGGAAGAGGTACGCCTTAAGTATCGCTTCTTAGATCTCAGAAATAAGAAAAATCATGACAATATCGTGCTCAGAAGCCAGATCGTTTCGTATCTCCGTTCTCAGATGACTGAGATGGGTTTTATGGAGATCTCTACTCCGATACTTTCGACATCTTCTCCCGAAGGCGCAAGAGATTATCTTATACCGAGCCGCAAGCACAAGGGCAAGTTCTACGCACTTCCGCAGGCTCCTCAGATTTTCAAGCAGCTTTTGATGGTATCGGGATTTGACAAGTATTTCCAGATAGCACCGTGCTTCCGTGATGAGGACGCAAGAGCAGATCGTTCTCCGGGTGAGTTCTATCAGCTCGATTTCGAGATGGCATTCGCAGAGCAGGATGATGTTTTTGCGGTAGCCGAGCAGGTGCTCTATAATACGTTTACAAAATTCGGCGGCGGCAAGGAAGTCAGCAAGCCTCCGTTCAAGAGGATCCCCTACGCAGAGGCTATGGTAAAGTACGGCACAGACAAGCCGGATCTGAGAAATCCTCTCGTTATAACTGATATTTCCGATATGTTCGTTGAGACTGACTTCGGCCCGTTCAGAGGCAAAACAGTCCGCGCGATCAACGTTCCCGACTGCGCAGGTCAGTCAAAAAGCTGGTTCAAGCGCATGGAGGAGTACGCGCTCTCCATCGGTATGAAGGGTCTCGGTTACGTAAAGGTAAGAGACGATATGACCTTTGACGGTCCGATCGACAAGTTCCTTCCCGCAGAGGACAAAAAGACTCTCATCGAGAGAACAGGTCTGAAGCCCGGTGCTGTCTGCTACTTTATCGCAGATTCCGCTCAGGACGCTCCGAAGCTTGCGGGTCAGATCAGGACAGAGGTCGCAAACCGTCTCGGCATCATTGATACGAGCCGCTTCGAGCTGTGCTTTATCGTAGATTTCCCGATGTACGAGTACGATGACGACGGAAAGGTGATCTTTACGCACAATCCGTTCTCAATGCCGCAGGGAGGACTTGAGGCTCTCGAAACGATGAACCCCGTTGATATCCTTGCTTATCAGTATGATATCGTGTGCGACGGCGTAGAGCTTTCTTCGGGCGCTGTCAGAAATCACGACGTTGAGATCATGAAGAAAGCATTCGCAATAGCAGGCTACACAGAGGACGAGCTGAAAGAGAAGTTCAAAGCTCTCTACAATGCGTTCCAGTACGGCGCTCCGCCGCATGCAGGAATGGCTCCCGGTGTGGACAGAATGATAATGCTCCTCACAGGCGAGGAGAATATCCGCGAAATCATCGCATTCCCGATGAACTCCAACGCACAGGATCTCCTTCTCGGTTCTCCCGGAGAGGTTACGGAGCAGCAGCTTCGCGAGGTCCACATCAAACTCAGATAATTGATCGAAAGGACGATACTTATGGTAACCCGTGAGGATGTTATTAACATCGCCAGACTGTCAAAGCTGTATATCGCAGAGGAAGAGCTCGACGATATGACAAAGGCGATGGACGATATAGTTAAATTTGCCGATACTATCAACAATGCGTCCGAGGAAGGCGTTGAGTTTGACAATATCAATAATCTTCGCAACGCATTCAGAGAGGATGAAGTCGTTGAGTCTTACGACAGAGACGAGATCCTGAAAAATGCAAACGATATGGACGAGGGTCATTTCCTCGTGCGCAAGAGGGTGTAAAGATGGCAGATGGAATGATAAAAAAGCTCGGAGGTATGCTGGAAAGCAAGGAGATCTCCTGTAAGGAGCTTACGGAAAAATACCTGTCCGAGATCGACAAGGCTAACGGCGATCTCAACGCCTATGTAAAGGTGACTCCCGACGAGGCGCTCACAGCCGCAAAGCTCGTTGACGAAAAGCTGGCACGCGGTGAAAAGCTCGATGCGCTCGAGGGAATCCCGATGACTCTCAAGGACAATATTTCCACAAAGGGTATCGACACTACCTGCTGTTCGAAGATCCTCGAGGGTTACAAGCCCATTTATGATGCGACTGTATGGAGTGCGCTCAAGTCGAAGAATGCCGTTTTGCTCGGAAAAACCAATATGGACGAGTTTGCGATGGGTTCGTCGAGCGAGACGTCCTGTTTCGGCGGCGCTTCAAACCCGCACGATATCTCCCGCGTTGCAGGCGGCAGCTCGGGCGGTGTTGCATCTGCAGTCGGGGGCAACATTGCAGCGTATGGACTCGGCTCCGATACAGGCGGATCTATCCGTCAGCCCGCAAGCTTCTGCGGCATCGTCGGACTGAAGCCTACATACGGCGCAGTCTCACGTTTCGGACTTATCGCTTATGCATCGAGCTTCGATCAGATCGGACCTATCACAACTACAGTCGAGGATGCAGCGATCGTTTATGACGCGATCTCCGATTACGATAAAATGGATTCAACATCTCAGGGCAGAAAGGGCGCTCCGACTGTTCAGACGCTGAAAAACGACATAAAGGGTATGAAGATCGGTATTGCCGATGAGTATCTTGACGGCGTGAGCGATGAGGTAAGAGGTGTCATTGAGAAGGCGTGCGAGGTTTACAGATCTCTCGGAGCAGAGATCGTCCGCTTTAAGCTGCCGTCTCTTAAATATGCGCTTCCCGTATATTACATACTCGCGTGCGCCGAGGCTTCATCAAACCTTGGCAGATATGACGGTATCAGATACGGCTACCGCACATCAAATTACAAGGACGTAAACGAAATGGTCTGCAAGACGAGAAGCGAGGGCTTCGGCGCAGAGGTCAAGAGAAGGATCCTGCTCGGAACCTACGTTCTCAGCGCAGGCTATTACGATGCATATTACAAGAAGGCGCAAAATCTCCGCGGATCTATAGTCAACGCATTCAAGGGTGCGTTCGGGAACTGCGATGTGATACTTGCTCCGACCGTTCCGATGACGGCATTCAAGAAGGGCAGCGCTATAAGCGACCCCATTCAGACATATCTGACCGATATCTGCACCGTTCCCGTAAATATTGCGGGACTTCCCGGAATTTCGATCCCATGCGGCTTTGACGGCGAGGGTATGCCGATCGGTATGCAGCTTATCGGAAATACGTTCTGCGAAAGCACGATCCTCAATGCCGCATGGCAGTATGAAAACGCTGCGGGCAAAGATGTATTCAGACCGTCGCATTACGGCGTAAAGCTTTAAGGAGGTAAAAATCATGCAATACGAGATGGTCGCAGGCTTTGAAACACACGTCGAGCTTGCTACAAATACAAAGATTTTTTGCTCCTGCACAACTCAGTTCGGCGGTGAGCCGAATACACACTGCTGTCCGATCTGCATCGGGCTTCCCGGAGTGCTTCCCAAGCTCAACCGTGAGGTCGTAAGATTTGCGATCAGAGCAGGTCTTGCTAGCAACTGTCATATAGCCAACATTTCCAAAATGGACAGAAAGAATTACTGCTACCCCGATCTGCCTAAGGCGTATCAGATCTCGCAGTACGACAAGCCGCTTTGTGAAAACGGATATATACAGCTTTCAAACGGCAGAAAGATCCGCCTTAACAGGATCCATATAGAAGAGGACGCAGGCAAGCTCATACACAAGCGTGGAGACACTTATATTGATTACAACCGCGGCGGCGTTCCGCTTATCGAGATCGTCTCCGAGCCTGATATCCGCTCCGTTGAAGAGGCAAAGGAATATGTCGAGAAGCTCCAGCAGATCATGCGCTATATCGGCGTTTCCGACTGCCGTATGCAGGAAGGAAGTATGCGCTGCGATGTAAACGTCTCCGTAAGACCTGTCGGCAGCGATAAGCTCGGAACAAGGACTGAGATCAAAAATATGAACTCCATCACGTTCATCGGACGTGCTATGGAATATGAATATAACCGCCAGGTTGATCTTATCGAGTCGGGCGGTGAAGTTGAACAGCAGACGCTCCGTTATAATGACGCAGAGAATACGACATCTCCGATGAGAGGCAAGGAGGACGCAAACGATTACCGTTACTTCCGTGATCCCGATCTTGTTACTATAGACGTTTCAAACGAGGAGATCGATGAGCTGAGAGCTACTATTCCCGAACTTCCGTTTGAAAAGGTCGGGCGTTATGTAAACGAACTCGGTCTTTCCGAAAAGGACGCGGCAAATATTGCGAAGTACAGAAGCATTGCAGAGTACTTCGAGAAGGCGTCCCACGGTGTTAAGAACCCGAAGACGGTTGCAAACTTTATTATTGGTCAGATCTTCCGCCGCCTTGAGACAGAGGAGGACAAGGAGTCGTTTGACATCAAGACGAGCGCCGAGCAGCTTTCCGAGCTTGTAAAGCTCATTGACGAGGGCAAGATAAAGAACAACCTCGCAAAGTCTACTCTCGAAAAGATGCTTGATACAGGCGATCCTGTGACTAAGTTTGTTTCAGAGAGCGATATGGCGGGTCTTGACGAGAATGCGCTCAAGGAGCTTTGCTCAAAGGCTGTAGAGTCGAACCCGAAGGCAGTAGATGACTTCAAGAAGGGCAAGCAGAAAGCTGTAAAGTCGCTTGTCGGCTTTGTTATGAAGGAGAGCCGCGGCAAGGCGGACGCAGCAGCAGCAGAGCAGATCATTATAGAGATCATCGGCTGATATGATGAAGCAGCGCTCTGGAACTTACAGAAGAACGTTTAGCTTCAATAAATAATAAATAAAGAAACGAAGAGCGTCGCGTCAAGCTGCGCTCTTTTTACTTTTCCGAAACAAATAATTAATTATTATCTCAAAATCAGGAATTATAATAGTAGTACCGTGACCGGCAGTGATATGTGTTTGATTTAGGTGTAGAAATATTGTCAGATTTTTTGTTGATTATAACTATATTGTTTCACATTCTCAAATTATCAAATTATGGTTTTTATCATTGAAAAAACGGCTTTGGTATGATATAATAGGGTGAAAGTCGGTTAGTATAATTTGTAGAGGATACCGCGCGGTGCGGTGTCGTTTTTATGCGCATAAATTTTGGAGGATATAATATGAAAGTATTTTGGAAATACGTTCTTTGCATTTATGCTCTTTTGATGATCGTATTATTTTCCGGCTGCGGAAAGACGGAGTACTCCGTTAAGGATTTCGCGGATATTACTGTGGTAGGCTACACAGAGCACGGAAATCTCTCAATAAAAGTAAACGATGCTGCCGTAAACAGGATCTATGCAGACGGCAGAAAAGATAAAACAGCGGCACTGCGCTTTGCGGAGACGTTCCGCTTTTCTTACGAGGGTCAGAACGACGACGACTCGTTCTTTTCTAACGGAGATGTCGTGACGATCAATGTCAGCTACGATGAGACAATGGCGAAGGATCTCGGACTCACGTTCATAGATTCTTCCTTTGAATATACTATCGAAGGGCTTGAGGACAAGATACAGGTCAGCCCGTTCGAGGGACTCAGCGTCAAGTTCAGCGGAGTAGATCCCTACGGCACGGTCCAGCTCGATAAATCAAATTGTATTCAGTACGTTATCGACAACGTGACTTTCCGCTGTGACAACTACGATCTTTCAAACGGCGATAAGGTCGTTGTTAAGGCTGAGTTTAATCCCGAGATCGCAGAACGCAACGGTTACGTTTTCACAGAAGACGTCAAGAAATTTACGGTCGTCGGTCTTTCAAAGTATGTTACTACGATGATGGGTGTAAACTACACCGCCGTTACTGCGAGAATGCACTATATGGTCGAGCAGTATGTCGGCGGCTCTGACGCATCATACAAGTCTCTCAAATGGTACTTCGGAGATGAAGACTCCGATACAGACTCAGACGGTTATATTGACGAGGAAGAGACAGTTACCTCCGAATCCGAAGAAGACACCTTAGCTCCAGATGATGAGAACGGCGAGGATCAGGAAGACGACGCTTCGGCAGCAGAGAGCGGCGCTTCTTCTGCAAAGAAGAAAAAGACCAACATTCAGCGTATCAAGGACGATTTCGTTCTTTCAAACTTCAAGGCAAAGTTCGATTACAAGCCTGTAGAGTGCTACTATGCGCTCAATCCTTTGCAGTACAGCGACAACGTATTCTACGCTGTTTACAAGGTCAAGGGTACGTTTGTTTGCGAAGATACTTCCGGTTCCGGTTATATCAACGTGGGTGACACAGTTGTCGGTGAGATCTATGTTACAGCTTCTCTGACAGGCGGCAGCGTTGATATCAAGAACAATCTTTTCTATGAAAAAGAGGTACTCGAAAACGATCACGCATATTCGATCAGATCTTATCCGGAATATACCGATATGACGGGAGACGTGTTCAAGAGCACAACTTATGTTGTTGAGAAGGTCGATTACGTCGAGGATAACGATGAGTACGACAAGTTCTCGCGCGATCAGGCAGAGTGGGGCAACCATTCCAGGGCTGAAGTATCGCATATCAATATCGAATCCGACAGCGATTCCGACAAAAAGAAGAAGCGTAATTCGTCGAACGAAAGCAGCACATCTTCGGAGCTTGAGACCGATACGGACACGGACGGCTATTTCGAGGAAGAAGAAAGCGCTGTATATTACGATCCCGATTATGAAGAGGAAGACTACGGCGACGGATATGATTACGATGATTATAACTATGGCTACGACGAGGAATACTGATCTTCATATTTGTTAGAAATTTATAAATTTTTTAAAAATTTTGAGGATTTATTTGAATTTGATAGATTAGTGTGGTATAATCAAAAGTGGATGTTATGTAAAAACTATACATTATATATTTGATAGGATGTGTATTAATAATGATAAACGGTACTTGTCTAAAGAACGCGATCATTTCAGGAGCTAACAACATCAGCAAGAACAGATTTGCGATCGATGACCTCAATATTTTCCCTGTACCGGACGGTGATACGGGTACGAATATGTCTATGACGATCAACTCCGCTGCTGCTCTTCTCAAAGAGATGGACGATGCTTCGGATGTTTCGATCGTAGCCTCCAAGGCAGCTTCCGCAATGCTCAGAGGTGCGCGCGGAAATTCGGGCGTTATTCTCTCTCTTATTTTCAGAGGCTTTGCACAGGGCCTCAAGGAGAAGGAAGAAGCAGACGGCGCAGATCTTACCGAGGCTCTCGGAAAGGGCGTTGAGGCTGCGTATAAGGCTGTAATGAAGCCGACAGAAGGAACTATCCTTACTGTTGCGCGTATGGCTTACGAGGCAGGCTCGGAGCTTTCCGCTACCAATACAGATCCCGTAGCAGTATGGGGCGCAGTAGTGACCGCAGCGGAGCAGGCTCTCGAGCTTACTCCCGAACTTCTCCCCGTGCTTAAAAAGGCAAATGTCGTTGACGCAGGCGGTAAGGGTCTGCTTACTATCTTCGAGGGTATGCTTTCCGTTATCAGAGATGGTACAATGGTAGAATATGACGAGGCAAACGATTCTCCCAAGGCAGAGGAAGAGGATTACTTCCGCAGTGCTGCCGCTCAGTTTGACTCCGATATCACATATACTTACTGCACAGAGTTCATTGTCGGCAAGGATCCCGACATTCACACAGATACACAGGAACTCAGAGATTTTCTCAGAACGATCGGCGACTGCGTAGTTGTGGTTGACGATGAAGAGATCATCAAGGTTCATGTTCATACAGAAAACCCGGGCAACGCTCTCCAGTCCGGTCTCGAGTTTGGCCAGCTTCTGAAGGTCAAGGTCGAGAATATGAAGGAGCAGCACAGAAAGGCTGCCGAGGCAGAGGAGAGAGCAAAAGCAAGACTCGCAGAGCGTCTTGAAAAGGAGCAGGAGCTTGCTGTTAAGGAGCCTGTTGAGGAGATCGGCTTTATTGCAGTTGCAGCAGGCGAGGGACTTGTTCAGCTCTTCAAGGACTGCGGATGCGCTCACGTTGTAAGCGGCGGTCAGTCTATGAACCCGAGCACACAGGATATCCTTTCCGCTATCCTCGCTACTCCTGCCAAGAAGGTTGTAGTTCTTCCGAACAACAAGAATATCATCATGGCTGCCGAGCAGGCTGTTCCGATGGTAGACGACAGAGAAGTTATCGTACTTCCCACAAGAACAATCCCGCAGGGCATCTCCGCGCTGCTGTCCTTTGATGCTGATCTTGCTGCCGATGAAGCTATTGAAGTTATGAAGTCTTCCTTCGCAGATGTTCAGACAGGTCTTGTAACATTTGCCGCAAGAAATTCCGAGTTCGGTTCTCACAAGATCAAGGAGAACGATATTATCGGTCTTGAAAACGGCAAGCTCACCGTAAATGAGAAGGACGTTGTAAAGGCTGCCGTAAAGGTAACAAAGCAGCTCGTTTCGAGAGATTCCTCGTTCATCACTGTTATCAGCGGCGAGGGTGTAACTTCGGAGCAGGCAGACAAGGTTGTCGATACTCTCACATCGAAGTATGGCAAGGACATGGAGATAACATACGTAAACGGCGGTCAGCCTGTTTATTACTTTATAATTTCCGTTGAATAAAGGTTGATTCAATTGGCTTCACTTTATGAGATTCCAATAGAAAAAATTAACGGCATAGGCGAAAAACGTGCCCGGCTTTATAATAAGCTGGGCATTGTTTCTGTTGGTGACCTTATACGCTTTTATCCGCGTACTTATGAGGACTGGAGCAAGATCACCGGCATTTTTTCTGCCGTTCCCGGCGAAGTGTGCTGTATCAGGGCAACAGTCGAAATCGCGCCTGCTTCGAGAGTTATCTCAACAGGCAGGATCATGGCGACCTCAAGCGTTTACGATGATACTGGCTATGTGAAGCTTGTCTTTTTCAACAATAAATATATCCACACGATGATTAAGCAGGGCGCTGAGTACCTTTTCTACGGCAAGCTGACTGTCAGCGGAGGAATTCGCGAGATGGTAAACCCTGCTTTTCAGAACGCAGGCGCTGCAGTGCCGATCCATCCTATCTACAGTCAGGTGGCGGGTCTTACAAGCAAACAGATCGAAGCTGCTGCAAAACGCGCTCTTGATATGCTCCCCGAAACAGTAAAGGATACTATCCCCGAGGACATCAGAGCGGAATACGACCTTATCGGTCTTAAAGACGCGCTTTTGAAGATACATTTTCCAAAATCAAAGGACGATATCGACAAAGCTCGCCGCCGATTGATATTTGAAGAACTGCTTGTGCTGCTTGTGGGGCTGAGATCGATCAAAGACCTGCCTGAAAAGAAGTCCTCGTTCAGACTCGAACGTGATTATACGAATGAGTTTCTGAATCTGATCCCCTTTAAACTGACAAACGCTCAGCTCAAGGCAATAAAGGATTGTGTTTCCGATATGTCGGACGGCGGCTCAGCTATGAACAGGCTCGTTCAGGGAGATGTCGGCTCGGGAAAAACAATGGTGGCGGCTGCCGCTGCGTATAACTGCATAAAAAACGGATGTCAGGCTGCTATGATGGCTCCGACCGAGATACTCGCGCGCCAGCATTTCGAAAATCTCGACTCGCTGCTGACTCCCGCAGGTATCAAGGTCAGACTTCTGACAGGTTCTATGACGGCAAAGCAGAAGAGGATCGTCCTCGAAGAACTTGCATCGGGTGAGACGGATTTCCTTGTCGGCACACACTCGCTGATATCAGACAATGTTGTGTTCAATGATCTCGGGATCGTAATAACCGATGAGCAGCATCGCTTCGGCGTTCGTCAGCGCTCTACTCTGCTTGCAAAGGGCAGAGATCCTCATCTGCTTGTAATGTCGGCAACGCCTATCCCTCGTACACTTGCGCTGATGATCTACGGAGACCTCGATATATCGATTATCGACGAGCTTCCGCCGGGGCGGCAAAAAGTCGATACATTCCTGATAGATGATTCGGTCAGGATCAGAGCATATAATTTTCTTATCAAGAATATCAACGAGGGCAGGCAGTGCTATATCGTTTGTCCCGCTGTTGACAATACTGAGACGGGTCTCAAGGGCGTAGAAGAGTATGCTGCCGAGATAGCAGAGACTGTCTTCAAGGATCATAGGGTCGGTGTCCTTCACGGAAAAATGAAGGCTGCCGAAAAGGAAAGCGTTATGTCCGAGTTTATAGAGGGCAGGATAGATGTACTCGTATCGACAACCGTTATCGAAGTCGGCGTTGATGTGCCGAATTCAACGATAATGATGATCGAGAATGCAGAACGCTTCGGTCTGTCTCAGCTCCATCAGCTCAGAGGGCGTGTCGGCAGAGGAAAGTTCAAATCATACTGTATTCTCGTGTCGAACGCAAGGGGAGAGGACGCAAAACGCAGACTCAACGCCTTATGCGAAACAAATGACGGCTTTAAGATCGCAGACGAAGATCTGAAACTTCGCGGTCCCGGAGATTTCTTCGGATCACGTCAGCACGGTCTTCCCGAACTCAAGATCGCTGATATTGCAGAAGATATCGACATACTCAGGGAAGCCCAGACGGCAGCTCAGGATATTATGAAGGATTATTCCGATCCGAAAAATGATGATTACAGAGGTCTGCGCGCCGAGGTCAGAATGCTTTTTAACAGCGTCGGCGCCCAGCTTAACTGATATCATTTATAATATAAAGAAATGTGAAAAGAAAAGAAAGAGGAGATTTAAATGAGGATCAGAAGATTTGCGGCGGCTCTTGTCGCTGTAATGATGATCGTGTCCTGCTTTGCGCTCACTGTGTCCGCTGCAACATTCAATGCCAATGTTGACACATCATGCAAGGCTGTTTACATGATCAATCTTGACACAGGTATCACTGTCTTTGAGAAGAATTCTACAGAGAAAGTCTATCCCGCCTCCACTACGAAGATTATGACGTATATCGTTGCGGTCGAGAATGTCAGTGATGTAAAGAATACGAAGGTTGTTGTCGAGCAGGAGGTGCTTGACGAGCTTCTCGGAACAGGCAGCTCACTTTCGGGTCTGAATTTCTTTGTAGGACAGGCAGTGACTGTATACGATCTCCTCAATTGCCTGATGATAAAATCAGGTAATGATGCAGCTGTAGTTCTTGCCGATTATATAGGAAACGGATCTCAGCAGAAGTTCATTGATATGATGAACGCTAAGGCAGAGGAGCTTGGCTGTAAGAATACGCACTTTATGAATCCCCACGGACTTCACGATCCCGACCATTATACTACAGCGCAGGATCTTGCGACTATCATGCAGTACGCACAGACTCTTCCCGATTTTAACGAGATCTGCGGAACGGTCAGCACATATCTTTCCGTTGACAGCGATAAGGAATATCCCCTCGTTACGACGAATTACCTTATAGACCAGGTGAACGGCGGCGACTACTACTATGAGTTCTGTAAGGGCGGCAAGACAGGAACGACCGATGAGGCAGGCTATTGCCTCTGCTCGACGGCTTCCAACGGCGGTTATACATATATGTGTATAGCGCTCGGCGCGCCATCGGTCAATTCAGAAGGTACAGAGGTAGAGACCAACGGCGCAATGGTTGACAGCAAGGCGCTTTATCAGTGGGCGTTCAACAACCTCGAACTCAAGACAGTCATTGACGAGAAGAAACCGATCTGTGAAGTTCCGATCTCGCTTGCATGGGACCGCGATACCGTTCAGCTTGTGCCCCAGGGCAGCTTTTCAACGATACTTCCCTCTGATATCGAAAGCTCAAGCATCGACATCAAGACAGATATTCCCGCATCTCTTACGGCTCCCGTTCTTGAGGGCAATGTCATAGGAACGGCAACTGTCAGCTATGCAGGTCAAGAGCTTTGCAGCGTAAACCTTATCGCCGCTGAGACGGTTGAACGCAGCAAGATGCTCTACTTCCTCGAATCGGCAAAGAAGATCCTGCGCTCTCGCTGGATGATACTTGCGATCAGCATAGTAGTGATCCTCTTTATAATTTATATTATTATCACACAGGTCTACAACAGCAAGAAAAAGAAAAACCGTGAAATGAAAAACAGGAAGAAGCGCAGATCGTCTTCAAAACGTGACTGATAAATTTACGCACATCTGAAAAAGGTGTGCGTATTTTTTATAAATAATATCGTAAAATATACAAAAATCTCCAAATTTCCCCTTGATTTTTATATTACATTGTGGTATTATATATACATAGAGAATGCACCCGTGCATCTCTGTATCATTATTCTTTCAAAGGAAAGGGTGGATAGTATGAAAATTACCTACACAGCAAGAAAAGTCACACTGAAGGATAACTTTAAGGAGCGTGTTGAGAAAAAGCTCAAGAAATATGACCGCATTTTCTCCGAGAACGCGGAGGCAAATGTAAAGGTAACGGTTTATACGAACCGTCAGACCGTTGAGATAACGATCAATGATAACGGTATGATCTACCGTGTTGAAGATACAAAGGCTGAGATGAATGAAGCGCTTGACGTCAATATGGACAAGCTCGCTCGTCAGATCAGAAAGAACAAGACGCGTCTTGCAAAGAGACTGCGTGAGACCGCCTTTGACGAGCCGATCGTCGATGAAGATACCGATGAGGAAGAGGCAGAGGTCACTTACGAACTGTTCCGCACGAAGAAGGTTTCGCTGAAGCCGATGTCGCCTGATGAAGCGATCCTTCGTATGAACATGGTAGACCACAAGTTCTTTATGTTCCTTAATTCCGACACAGACAAGGTCTCCGTTGTTTACATCAGAGATAACGGTGATTACGGTATGCTCGAGTCGGAACTTGACGATTGACAACTTAGAGTATAACGGAACCATCTCCTTAACACTGTTTTAGCAGGGGGGGCACAGGCTTGGAGTCTGTGCTCCTTCCTTTTTATATAACGAAGCGAAAAGAAAAAACCGCCTGTCACTTTTCAACAGGCGGTAATATTTTTTTATCATCTGTGATGTCTGTCCGAGGTGGCCTTGCTTTCGCAGTAAATGCAGCGGTAGACCCTGTTTTCACGGTCTGTCAGCTTGAATATATGAACAAGCTCCTGCTCCGTTTGTGAGATGCAGCGGGGATTTTTGCATTTTATTACATCAACGAGTTTTTCGGGAAGATCGGGGTGGAATTTCTTGACGATCTCGCCGTTTTTGATAACGTTGACCGAAACGCCGGGATCGAGATAACCGAGAACGTCAACGTCGATGTCGATCGGTCGGTCGATCTTTATGATATCCTTCTTGCCGTTTTTGGACGAGGGAGCGTTCTTGATGATAGCGACCGAGCAGGTCAGTCTGTCAAGATTGAGGTATTTGTAAAGAACCATACTCATCCCCGAGGTGATGTGGTCAATTACGATACCGTCTGTTATGGAATCTATTATCATTTACTCCACCTCCAGCAGCTTGAGAATGAGCGCCATTCTCATATATTTTCCGTTGAGTACCTGCTTGAAGTAGCAGGCTCTCGGGTCGTTGTCAACAGCAACCGATATTTCATTTACTCTCGGCAGCGGGTGCATTATGCACAGGTCTTCCTTTGCGTCTGTCAGCTTATCGGGGGTGAGTATGTAGCTGTCCTTAAGCCTGATATAATCCTGTTCGTTGAAGAAGCGTTCTTTCTGAACTCTCGTCATATAGAGAATATCGAGCTTTGGCATAGCGGCAAGCAGATCGGTAGTTTCCTCATACGGAATATTATTCTTGATGAGAACATTATTCGTAACATAGTCGGGAAGTTTCAGCTCGTCGGGGGAGATGAGAACAAATTTAATGCCCGTGTATCTCGACAGTGCATTTATCAGCGAATGGACAGTCCTTCCGAATTTCAGATCGCCGCAGAGACCGACCGTCAGATCATTGAATCTTCCCTTTTCACGGTAGATCGTGAGAAGATCTGCGAGTGTCTGAGTCGGGTGATTGTGACCGCCGTCACCTGCGTTGATGATCGGAACTCCGCTTACCATTGAAGCGACCATCGGCGCGCCCTCCTTTGGGTGACGCATAGCGATGATATCGGCATAACAGGAAACAACCTTGATAGTATCGGAGACCGACTCTCCCTTAGCTGTAGACGAACTGCTGCTCTCGGAAAAACCGAGCACACTTCCTCCAAGCTCGTACATTGCCGCCTCAAAGCTGAGACGAGTTCTGGTAGACGGCTCGAAGAAGAGCGTTGCAAGCTTCTTCCTGCGGCACTTTTCGGAGTATTTGTCGGGATCATTTATGATGTCGCAGGCAATATTGATAAGTTCGCCGATCTCTTCTGTTGAAAGATCGAGAATGTCAAGCAGATGTCTCATGCGTTTGCTCCTATCCAGCTTTCATCGGAAGGATTGTTTCTGAACTTGATGAGCTTTTCCTTGTCCTCAGGCTTGATGTAACCTTGCTCGGCTGCGACCTCTGCGACCTCATCGAGGTTTGTCAGGCTGACGTTCTTGACGTTGGCTGCAGCGAGGCGGTCGATGCCCTTCTGCATACCGTATGTGAAGATGCTCGCAATGCCGAGTACCTCTGCGCCTGCGTCACGAAGTGCGTTGACTACCTCGATAACGCTGCCGCCCGTAGAGATAAGATCCTCGATAACAACGACCTTCTGACCCTTCTCAAGCTTGCCTTCTATCTGATTTCCTCTGCCGTGATCCTTTGCTCCCGAGCGGACGTAGCCCATAGGCATATCAAGGATAGTAGCGGTGATAGCGGCATGAGCGATGCCTGCCGTGCTTGTTCCCATGAGTACCTCTGCGTCGGGGTATTCCTTGCGGACTACCTCAGCGAGCGCGTTTTCAACATCATTTCTGACCTTCGGAGCTGTGAGAGTAAGTCTGTTGTCGCAGTAGATGGGGCTCTTGATGCCGCTTGCCCATGTAAACGGCTCCTGCGGTCTTAAAAAAACTGCGTTTATTGATAAAAGATCCTCTGCTATAAGTCTGTTCATATTGATTATCTCCTTTGCTCTTCTCTTTTCGGTCAGTGGCTCCCAAGAAATTGACCGAGTTTCTTTACATCTTCAATAATATACTCCGCACCGTATTCTTCCGCTTCATCGCGGCTTCCGAATCCGAAAAGCACATACGCGCAGTCCATTCCGACTTTGTGTGCGCCTATAACATCGTGCTTTCTGTCTCCGATCATCAGCGCTTCCTTAAGATCCTCCACGCCGACGCTTTTTACAGCATACTTCAGAACGTCAGCCTTGTCCTGACGAGAGGTATCAAATGTGCTGCCTGCGATCAGATCAAAATACTGTGCAATGCCGAAGTGTTCGAGTATGCGTACTGCAAACGGCTCGGGCTTTGAGGTCGCTAAAATGACCTTCCTGCCCGATTCGTGAAGCTTTTTTAAAAGCTCCACTATACCGTCATATACTCTGTTTTCAAAAATGCCCTTCTGCGGGTAGTACTCTCTGTAGTAGTGCACTCCGAGTCTGACCTTTTCGTCGTCAAAGCCGTAAAATTCACGGAAAGATTCAGTCAGGGGAGGACCGATGAACGGGCGGAGCGTTTCCTTGTCCTCAACGGGATGACCGAGCTTTTCAAGGGCGTATGCTACAGAATTGTAAATGCCCTCCGCAGAGTCGGTCACAGTCCCGTCAAGGTCAAAGAACAGGTATTTGTATTTATACATATATCAACCTACGAATTCCGCAACGCAGCGTCTGTATGCCGCAACGGGATCGTCTGCCTGAGTGATAGGTCTGCCGACAACGATGTAGTCCGAGCCGATCTCCTTTGCCTGAGCGGGAGTCATAACGCGAACTTGATCTCCGACCTCGCCGTCAGCAAAGCGCACGCCGGGAGTGACGGTCACGAAGGAATTGCCGCAGATCTCGTGGACCTTCTTAGCCTCGAGCGGCGAGCAAACAACTCCGTCAAGTCCTGCCTTCTGAGCGTTCATGGCGTAGTGGATAACAACTCTGTCGATCGGAGCGTCGATAAGAAGCTCATCTCTCATGCGCTCTTCACTCGTAGATGTGAGCTGAGTTACGGCTATGAGGATCGGGCGTGTGCCGTCCTCTCGTGTAAGCCCCTTGATCGCAGCTTCCATCATAGCCGCTGTACCTGCTGCGTGAAGGTTCGTCATATCAACGTCGAGGTTTGACAGAACCTTCATCGATTTCATAACCGTATTCGGGATATCGTGGAGCTTCAGATCGAGGAATATCTTGTGACCTCTCTTCTTTATCTCTCGAACGATATCGGGTCCTGCGGAGTAGAAAAGCTCCATACCGATCTTTACAAAAGGCTTCTCCTCGGAAAACTTGTCGAGAAATGCGAAAACCTCCTCTTTGCTGCTGAAATCGCACGCAACGATAACGTCCTTACCCATTGTGACTACCTCCTATGATATCTGTAAGATTTTCAATGCCGTACTGCTCCATGACAGCAGGCAGATCATTGATAATATTGGGGCAGGCATTCGGATCGACAAGATTTGCCGCGCCGACCTGCACTGCCGTTGCGCCTGCGAGCATCATCTCGATAACATCGCGCGCACTCGATACGCCGCCCATTCCTATGATCGGAATGTTAACCGCTTCATATACCTGATATACCATTCTCACCGCAACGGGGAAGATGGCAGGACCGGAAAAACCTCCCATCTTGTTTGCAATAACTGGCTTTCTCGTCCTCAGATCTATCCTCATACCGAGCAGCGTGTTAATAAGTGAGATACCATCTGCGCCCGCTTCCTCACAAGCCTTTGCTATAGACACTATATCCGTAACATTCGGGCTGAGCTTAATGTATACAGGCTTTTTTGTTACTGCCTTGACAGCTTTTGTTACGGCAGCGGCAGATTCGGGACTTGTACCGAAGCTCATGCCTCCGTTGTGTACGTTCGGGCAGCTTACGTTTACTTCGAGTATGCCGACCTGCTCCTGAGCATCCATTTTTTCACAGGTGTATGCGTAATCGTCAATCGAAAATCCGCTGACATTTGCTATGATAGGCTTTTTGTAGACCTTCGCAAGCTTGGGAAGCTCTTCGGAGATCACCTTGTCAACGCCCGGATTTTGCAGTCCTACGGAGTTTATCATACCCTCTGTACATTCCGCAATTCTGGGAGTGGGGTTGCCGAAGCGCGGATCCTTTGTCGTTCCCTTGCAGGAGATCGAGCCGAGTATGTTGATATCGTAAATATCCGCAAACTCATAGCCGAATCCGAAAGTGCCGCTTGCGGGAATAACGGGATTATCGAGAGTAAGACCGCTCAAGTTTACCTTTGTATTTACCATTCGATCTCCTCCTTTACAAATACGGGACCTTCCTTGCAGACTCGCTTGTTTCCGTTTTTCGTTTTGTGTGTGCAGCCCATGCATGCGCCGAAGCCGCAGCCCATACGCTCTTCAAAGCTGAACTGACCGCTTGTTTTTGCAGCTGCATTGACAGCTTTGAACATCGGCATTGGTCCGCAGGTGTAGAAGTAGGTGTAATCGACCTTGTCGAAAGCATCGGTCACAAAGCCCTTTATGCCTTTGGTGCCGTCAACCGTCGTTACATAAACATCAGCGCCGAGAGCCTTGAATTCGTCCTCGTAGAATACTTCATCGCTTGTGTTGAAGCCGAGGATCACGGAAGGCTTTTTGCCCTCTGAGATGAGCTTCTTACATAGATTATAAAGCGGGGGTACGCCTACGCCACCGCCGATGAGAAGCGGCTTGTCTCCGCTTTTTGATGTGTCGTAGCCGTTGCCGAGACCCGCAAGGACATCGAGGCTCATTCCGGGAAGATAGTCCGTAAGCTCGCTTGTTCCCTGACCGACCACTTTGTAAATTATCGTGATCGTCTCATCGTCGTAATCGCAGATCGAGATAGGTCTGCGAAGGAAGAAGCCATCGAGCCTTATGTTGATGAACTGCCCGGGCGCCGTGATAGAGCTTGTATCACCGCCGAGGACCATCTTATAGACGTCCTTGGCAATTTTTTCATGACTTTTTATATAGTAAAAGCTGTTGTTCACAGTGTCACCTCCGGAAGTAATGTATAGTGAAAAATGAATAGTGTCGGAAAGCCTTTTTCTAACAGAAGTTGCGGCGAAATTTAACATTTTTTTTAATAAAGCCGCATAATTGCCTGTCGGTGTATGACGACCCGACTTATAGATAGTGGTTATGCCGCCGTGAGTTTTCTCACAGCGGTATAACCACCTTTTCTTACATATCGATAGTAGAGATGCAGAGAGTTGTCTCTTCAAGCACATCCAGCAGCGCGCGAACAGTATCGAGAGCTGTGAAGATAGCGATATTGTTCTCAACTGCCCAGCGGCGGATCATATAGCCGTCGTTGTTTGTCTCGTGATAGAGATCCTTTGTGTTGATAACGTAGCTGATGTAGCCCGAGTGCATAGCGTCGAAAATCTCCTCGTTGCCTGTCGAGAGCTTCTGACGGATCCTTGTCTTGATACCGTGCTCTCTGAGGTACTTTGCCGTGCCCTCTGTTGCTTCGATGTTGAAGCCGAGGTTGTAGAAACGTCTGATGAGGGGGAGTGCCTCTGCCTTGTCAACGTCTGCGATCGTCGCAAAAACAGTACCATAGTTGACCATCTTTGTGCCTGCCGACTGCAAAGCCTTGTAAAGCGCTCTTGTACGAGTATTGTCGTAGCCGATAGCCTCACCTGTAGACTTCATTTCGGGCGAGAGGTAAGCGTCGAGACCGCGAAGCTTTGAGAAAGAGAATGCGGGCGCCTTAACGTACCAGCGTTCCTTCTCCTTCGGATATACAACGTCGATGCCCTGTTCCTTGAGGCTCTTGCCGAGGATAGCGAGTGTTGCTATATCTGCGAGAGAGTAGCTCGTTGCCTTCGAAAGGAACGGAACTGTTCTCGATGAACGCGGATTGACCTCGATGACGTAAACATCGTTGTTCTTGTCTACGATGAACTGGATATTGTAAAGACCGACGATGCCGATGCCGAGACCGAGCTTTACAGTGTAATCTATGATTATGTCCTTGACCTCTTGGGTGAGGTTAAATGACGGATATACGCTGATACTGTCGCCGGAATGGATACCTGTTCTCTCAACGTGTTCCATAATTCCGGGGATAAATACATCCTTTCCGTCGCATACGGCATCGACCTCGCACTCCATACCAGAGATGTACTTGTCAACGAGCACGGGCTTGTCAACATCGACTTCAACGGCTGTCTTGAGATAGTGACGCAGCATTTCTTCATTGGCAACGATCTGCATTGCGCGTCCGCCGAGAACGTAGCTTGGACGAACGAGAACGGGATAGCCGATCTCTGAAGCGGCAGCAACGCCGTCCTCTATGTTGGTGACCGCCTTGCCCTTCGGCTGCGGGATCTGAAGCTCCTCCATGATCTTCTCGAAGGAATCTCTGTTCTCCGCCTTCTCGATAGCGTCAACGTCTGTACCGATGATCTTGACACCGCGCTTCATAAGCGGCTCGGCTAAGTTGATAGCCGTCTGACCGCCGAGTGAAGCGATAACTCCGATCGGTTTTTCAAGCTCGATGATATTCATAACGTCCTCGACCGTGAGCGGCTCAAAATAGAGCTTGTCGCTCGTTGTGTAGTCCGTCGAAACGGTCTCGGGGTTGTTGTTTATAATGATAGCTTCGTAGCCGTTGCTCTTGATCGTCATTACTGCGTGAACGGTCGAGTAGTCGAACTCAACGCCCTGACCGATCCTGATAGGACCTGAACCAAGTACGACGATCTTCTTTCTGTCGGAAATGATCGACTCATTCTCCTGCTCGTATGTCGAATAGAAGTAGGGGATATATGAATCAAACTCGGAAGCACAGGTGTCGATCATTTTGTATACAGGGAACATCTTTTCTCTGCAGCGGAGCTGATATATCTCTTCCTCGTTTGTCTCCCAGAGCTTTGCGATGTACTTATCGGAGAAGCCCATGCGCTTAGCTTCGTAAAGCACGGAGGTGTCGTTCTTGTTTGCCTTGATGACTCTTTCGTATTCAACGATGTTCTTGATCTTTTCAAGGAAGAACATATCTATCTGAGTGATCTTGAAGATCTCACGCAGGTCAATGCCGTTCCAGATAAGCTCCGCAATAGCGTAGATCCTGTCGTCCGTACCCTTGCGGATGTAGTCGAGCAGCTCGTCGTTTGACATATCGTTGAACTTCGGCTTGTAGAGGTGATATACGTCAATCTCAAGCGAACGGACAGCTTTGAGAAGGCTCTCCTCGAACGTTCTGCCGACGCTCATGACTTCGCCCGTTGCCTTCATCTGAGTACCGAGCACGTTGGAGGCATCGGAGAACTTGTCGAACGGGAAACGGGGCATCTTTGTTACGATATAGTCGAGAGTAGGTTCGAAGGAGGCGGGAGTGTTTGCGATGCGGATCTCGTCGAGCGTCATGCCGACTGCGATCTTGGCGGAAACTCTTGCGATCGGGTATCCGCTTGCCTTTGATGCAAGCGCAGACGATCTCGAAACTCTCGGGTTTACCTCGATGAGGTAGTAATCAAACGAAAGGGGATCGAGCGCAAATTGAACGTTGCAGCCTCCCTCTATCTTGAGCGCACGGATTATCTTGAGCGCACTGTCTCTGAGCATGTGGTACTCTTTGTTTGTAAGCGTCTGCGACGGCGCAACAACGATCGAGTCGCCCGTGTGGATACCTACGGGATCGAGGTTTTCCATATTACAGATCGTGATAGCTGTGTCATTCGAGTCACGGATAACTTCGTACTCGATCTCCTTGTAGCCCTTGACCGACTTCTCGACAAGAACCTCGTGTACGGGGGAGAGTCTGAGAGCGTTAGTCTGGATATCTACAAGCTCCTCGTCGTTGTTTACGAAACCGCCGCCCGTACCGCCAAGCGTGAATGCGGGACGAAGAACAACGGGATAGCCGATCTTGTGAGCGGCTTCGAGAGCCTCTTCAACGGAGTGAGTTGTGACGGATGGGAGAATAGGCTCGCCGAGCTCTTCGCAGAGCTGCTTGAACATTTCTCTGTCCTCAGCCTTTTCGATACTCTCAACGCTCGTGCCGAGCAGCTCTACCTGGCACTCGTGGAGAACGCCCTTCTTTGCGAGCTTTACCGCAAGGTTAAGACCTGTCTGTCCTCCGATACCGGGAACGATAGCGTCGGGACGCTCGTAACGGAGTATCTTTGCAAGATATTCGAGCGTCAGCGGCTCCATGTATACCTTGTCAGCAATAACTGTGTCCGTCATGATAGTAGCGGGGTTGGAGTTGCAGAGTACGACTTCATAGCCTTCCTCTCGGAGAGCCAGACACGCCTGTGTGCCTGCATAGTCAAATTCGGCAGCCTGACCGATAACGATAGGGCCCGAACCGATAACGAGCACCTTCTTGATATCTTCTCTTTTTGCCATATTATTTGCCCTCCTTCATAAGACGGATGAATTTTTCAAAGAGATATGTGCTGTCCTGGGGACCGGGCGCGCTCTCGGGATGATACTGAACGCTGAATACCTTGTCCTTTTCGCAGCGGACGCCCTCGACCGTGTTGTCGAGGATATTTATGTGAGTTACCTCAAGCTCAGTGTCCTTGACGCTGTCGGAATCCACCGCATAGCTGTGGTTCTGCGATGTGATCTCGATCCTGCCGTTCTCAAGGTTCTTGACGGGGTGATTTCCGCCTCTGTGACCGAACTTGAGCTTGTAAGTCTTCGCTCCGTAAGCGAGGCTGATGAGCTGATGACCGAGACAGATTCCGAAGATCGGAAACTTTCCCTTTATTTTTCTGATAAGCTCGATAACACATTCAACGTCTTCGGGGTTTCCGGGACCATTTGAGAAGAATACTCCGTCGGGAGCAAGCTTTTCTATCTCTTCCGCTGTCGTGTTGTAAGGAACAACAGTGACGTTGCAGCCGAGCTTGTTAAGGCTTCTTATGATATTGAGCTTGATGCCGCAGTCAACAGCGACTACTTCAAGCTTCGGATGTGCCGTTCTCGAGTACCACTTTTTCTTGCACGATACCTTCGCTACAGCGTCCTTCGGTATCGGAGTTTCGTTAATGATCTTCATGCACTCGTCATGCGGCTTGTCTGCATCCGTGATAAGCACCTTCTGATGACCTTCGTCGCGGATACGTCTTGTTATCATTCTCGTGTCGATGCCCGAAATGCCGGGAATGCCGTACTCTTCGAGGATCTCGCCGAGAGTTTTGGTGTATCTGAAGTTGGAGGGGATATTGTTGTACTCTCTGACGATCAGTCCGCCGATCGTCGGTACCTTCGTCTCGAAATCATCGTCTGCGATACCGTAGTTGCCGATAAGCGGATATGTCATCGTTACCATCTGGTATGTATACGACGGATCGGAGACGATCTCCTGATATCCTACCATCGAGGTGTTGAAAACAAGCTCACATACTCTCTCACAGTTGTGACCGAAGCCTGTGCCGAGAAACTCGCTGCCGTCTTCAAGAACGATTTTCCTGTTTTTGACCGTTGTTACATTTTCCATACTATTTCCCCCTTGACCATTGTCATAACACATTTTCCGCAGACCTTTACACCCTCAAACGGAGTAGCGCGCCCCATCGTAAGGAATGTTTCGGGATCTACCGTGTATTCTTCGTCCAAGTTCCAGACGCAGAGATCGGCGCTTTTGCCCTCCGCTATCTGTGTGTCTATACCAAATCGTCTGCCGGGCTTTTCGCTCATCAGTGCGATCAGCTCGCCAAGCGTTATGATCTCTTTCTTTACCAGATATGTGTAAAGCACAGGGAATGCTGTCTCAAGTCCGACAACTCCCATTGCGCTCTTTTCAAGTCCTCTTGACTTTTCTTCGATGCTGTGCGGCGCGTGATCGGTAGCGATCATATCTATCGTGCCGTCCTTTATGCCCTCGATCAGCGCCTGCTTGTCTGACTCGCTCCTGAGCGGCGGGTTCATCTTGAAGCGTCCGTCCTCGATCAGGTCCTTGTCACTGTATACAAGATAGTGAGGCCCCGTCTCACAGGTAATGTCTGCGCCGTCGCGCTTTGCCTGTCTGATGAGCTCGACGCTTTCCTTTGTCGAAACGTGGCAGACATGGTAGCTGCATCCTGTCTTTTTAGCAAGTCCGATGTCGCGTTTGATCTGTCCCCACTCGCTTTCTGAGCAGATGCCTCTGTGACCGTGCGCCTTTGCATACTCGCCGTCATGTATGTATCCGCCCTTGAGCAGCTCGTTTACCTCGCAGTGCGCCGCAATGATCTTGTTGAGCTTTCTGGCTTTTGTCATAGCCTCTTCCATTATCCCGTCCTTCTGAACGCCGTGACCGTCATCGGAGAATGCGATAACATCGGGTGCCATACCTTCAAGGTCGGCAAGCTCCTGTCCGTCCTCGTTGACTGAGATGGAACCGTAGGCATGAACGTTTATAACGGCATCACGCTCGATTATGTCAAGCTCCTCTTTCAGGTGAGCCACGCTGTCGGGTACAGGCTTCAGATTCGGCATCGCGCATACGTCCGTGTATCCGCCGTGAGCTGCCGCAAGAGAGCCTGTCTTGATCGTTTCTTTATAAGAAAAACCCGGTTCTCTGAGATGTACATGAACATCGATGAAACCGGGAAAAACGAAGCAATTATTCAAATCTATCACGTGTGTGTCACCGTCAGAGGGAATAGAAACACCAATAGAAACAATTTTCCCGTCGCAGATGAGAAGATCTTTTTTAGCGATCGCGGAATCCTGAAAAATATTGGCATTCTTCAGCAGATATTTCATCGTTGATAACCCCTTTGCAGTGTTGGAAAAGCGGGGAGCGCATTTTGAGATGGTAAGCAGCCGCCCGAAATTCTCGTATTATAATAACATTTCAGGCTTATTATGTCAAGCTACAATTTTGTTAAGATATGCATATTTATGCATTGTATGCAGAAAATATGTATACTCAACACCATGCATTTTTGTCTGATTTTAACAATGGGCTCCGGCATAATATCTGCACGATCCGCAAATAATGATATTATCAGACGTTTTTATCGCCCCAAAAGCTGTGAAACGAGCGTTTTATGTGACCGAAATGTTATCTTGTGATCTTTTTGCTTCCCACAGCTTTTCGGAAAATATTCGCTGATATTCAAAAATCAAGGAGACGATACAATGAGCAGAAATAATTCCCGCGGAGAAAAACATTTTGTAAATGAGGCTATGACTGACGCTTATGATGAACATAAGCGGGATCAGTCGGCGGATACTGCCCACAAGCTATGCTATTCGGATGTGAATCATTCCGAAAACTTTTTGCAGATGAAAAAGAAAACGGCGGGTGCATACAAAACTATGAGCGCCGCCGACAGAGGATATACAGACCGAAAGACCAACGCCGCCGTACCGTCCGACAGCGCAGTAGAGGAGCTTCGTGACTGGAGCACAGAGAACCGTCAATAGCTTTCTCTTACAAAGTCGGCGCTGCCGCAGTCGTTTTCGAGATTCAGCGTCTTTCCCCGCAGCGTATATCCGAAAACGTACTCGTCGCTTTCGTCACAGATCGTCAAAGTTCCGTCATCTATCAGGCAAAGTCCTGATATGACGGCTTTTTCTTCGGGGGAGGAGACAGTCAGAACGGCTCGGTCCCCGTCAAAAACAAGCGATGCCGCAATATCTCCTCTGCATTCCCAGCAGCCGCTTCTGATCTCATCGGCGCAGCCGTTTACAATACGTTCTCCGCAGCCCGACAATATCAACATAAAACAAACGGCAATACACCCAATAACACTTCGTGATCTCATATAACGCACCCCTCCGACTATTCATCGTTTCTTTAAAACAATACTTGACTGACCGCTTTTTAATACGGTCTGCGTCTGATGAAGTTTACGCATTTTTTTCACTGATTATGCAAAAAAAGCGCACCTGCAAAGAAAAACAGGTGCGCCATAACTATTTATATGGTAATGCTTTATCAGCTTCCCGTAGGAATGAATGGCTTGACAGCGTCTGCAAGCTTGTTGATCGGCATCGTCTGGAGCCAGATCTTGCCGGGGCCTGTAACCTTCGTGTTGAAGAGACCCTCGCCGCCTAAGAGGGCGTTTCCGATACCCTTGACAGTCTCGACATCCATCGTACAAGTAGCTTCCATAGCTGCAAGGTAGCCTGTGTCTACGAGCATGGATTCGCCGGGACCGAGTACGTAGTTGTATACGCAGCCGTCGATCTCAAGGAATACCGTGCCATTGCCGGAAAACTTCTGCATAAGGAATCCTTCGCCGCCGAGGATACCACCGAATTTCTTGCCGCCTGTGAACGCGAGTTCCATCTGGACACCGGGAGTACTTGCGAAATAAGCACTCTTCTGAGCTATGAGCTCGTTTTGACCGATATCGAATGCAATGATGTCACCCGGGAATGTAGATGCAAATGCGATCTCTCCGGGACCGGCAACTGCCGTGTAGGTGTTGCGGAAGATGGACTCGCTTGTGAGAGCGCTCTTAGCCATCTTGCCGAGTGCGCCCATAAGACCCTTTCCGCCGCTTCCGAGACCCGTCTGCATTTGCATTGTCGGTGTCATCCAGGACATGGCGCCCTTCTGGCACTCGATGCTCTCGCCCTGATTGAGTTTGCAGACAAGCACGGGAAGAGGTCTGTTGTGAACTTCATATAGCATAATTAATGCCTCCTTTATCATAATACCGGACAACAATGCGTAAGCCGCATTTGATTTTCGGTAAGATTTGATGTGGAATGATCCTTGTTACTCATTTTACCACAGTTGACTATAAATATCAAGTTTTTTATCGAAATTTTATTATTTTTCTGTCGGGAGCTCCCTTTTATCGCTCCTGTAATCAGTAATGATTTGCCTTGACTATACTTGAAATTTGAATATAGTTTTGGATTTTAACGCATAAAATTGTTGAAACAAATATTAAGAACGTGAGATTTGATATTACATTCTGTTAATATTGCCCATTTCGGATTGACAGAAACGTCGCAGAGTGTTATAATTTGTAGATACAAAGATCGGAGGGATTTTTATGTTCTACGTTATGTCAGGTCCGCGTGGGGACTACGGAAAGTACAGAAAGCTGCTCAATAAAATACGGCTGAAGGATACCGATGTTCTCTACGTTCTCGGAAACGTAATCAACGGCGCGAACGAAGGAATGAAGATCCTTCTCGATATGATGATGCGCACCAATGTCTACCCTGTTATCGGAAGCAGCGAGTATCTTGCTCTGCCGTGCCTTAAGTATCTTGCGGATAATACGGGTGACGACGCTATGACCAATATGGACGACAAAGTAAGGACACGTATGATGCGTCTTATCTCCGCAGGCGGTCAGCAGACCATATTTACGTTCCGGGCTCTCAACGAGGAACAGCGTGAGATGGTGCTTGACTACCTCAGCGACTTTTCTCTTTACGAAGAGGTCGAAGTCGGAGGCAAGGACTATGTGCTCGTCAGCGCAGGCATCAAGAATTTCGAACCCGATAAAGATCTTGACGACTACGGAATCAAGGATCTCATCACGGAAGGCGCCGACTACTCCAAAAAGTATTTCGATGATAAGATCCTGGTCACTGCGCAGACACCCACCCGCAGGATCTATGAAGAAAACGATCCGCTTGCCGAGACGACTCCCAACGGTGAGGCTTCACGCTTTGACAAGATCTATACGGGCAGCAATCACATCGCGATAAACTGCGGAAGCGACATAGGAGGCAGGCTTGCAGCAATCAGGCTCGATGATATGGCGGAGTATTATACCGACTGATCCTGATATGACAAGTGTGAACAGATGTGAAAAAGCGGCGGCTTCGGGTCGGATGCGTATGCTTGCCATAAAAAACTGCATTTTTTTCCTGTTGAAATTGCTCGTGTTTTGCGATATAATATCAACAGTGCGCGTTTTCACCCTGCGCTCTGATTTTTTGTACATTCTGAACGGAATGTGCTTGCACTATTGCGTTTTAATGTGTTAAAACTTACCTCTAAAGCTCGGTTGTCCGTTTTGACCAATATTCAACATAACATTTTATGATAATATTGACAAAAAACTAAAATCGACAAAATTTTAACAATATCCTATTGATTTGTACGAATTTCTGAGGTATAATAATAAAAATCTATTAAGATTTATAGGAGGTCCACAAATGGCAGAAAAAACTGTTCAACCGTTCCGTGAAACCGATGAGCAGAAGCAGGCGCTTCAGGATATCATCGAGCGGAACAAGGTCCAGCCGGGAGCATTGCTTCCGATTCTTCATGAGGCACAGGAAGTCTACGGTTACCTTCCGATCGAGGTACAGCAGAGAGTAGCTGACGGTCTCGGAATTTCGCTCAGCGAGGTTTACGGCGTTGCTACTTTCTATTCGCGTTTCAGCCTCACCCCGAAGGGCAAGCACAGGATCAGTGTCTGTCTTGGCACGGCGTGCTATGTTAAGGGCGCCGACAAGATCCTTGCAGAGGTAGAGAAAAAGCTCGGCATCAAGAGCGGCGACTGCACGGAAGACGGTCTGTTCTCGATTGACTCGTGCCGCTGCGTAGGCGCTTGCGGTCTCGCACCGGTTATGATGGTTGATGAGGAAGTTTACGGAAAGCTGACACCGGCTATGGTAGACAAGATCCTCGACAAGTACATCAAAGAGGAAGGAGAGAGCAAGTAATTATGACTATTGAAGAACTCAACAAGATAAAAGCCGACCATCAGCAGCTTGTTATGGTCAGAAAAGTTATCAAGGAGCAGGGCGAGGAGCTCGCGAAGCATACTCAGTACCGCAAGCAGGTACTCGTATGCGGCGGTACAGGCTGTACTTCGTCAGGCAGTAAGAAGGTACTCGCAGCACTCGAAGAGTCTCTCAAGGAGAATGGCATCGAGGACGAGATCCTCGTTGTAAGAACAGGCTGCTTCGGTCTGTGCTCACTCGGCCCGATCATGATCGTTTATCCCGAGGGTTCGTTCTACTCTCAGGCTACTCCCGAGGGCGTCAAGAGGATCGTCAAGGAGCACCTCGTAGAGGGCAATGTTGTCAAGGATCTTCTCTATAAGGAGACTGTTCACGCAGACGGCACGATCCTTGCACTCTCAGAGACTCCTTTCTATAAGAATCAGCATAGAATTGCGCTTCGCAACTGCGGCGTTATCGATCCCGAGAACATCGAAGAGTACATAGCTGTAGACGGCTACCAGGCACTTGCAAAGGCTCTTACAACAATGACTCCCGATGATGTTATCAAGGAAGTTCTCGACTCCGGTCTTCGCGGACGCGGCGGCGGCGGATTCCCGACAGGCAGAAAGTGGATGTTCGCTAAGGCTTCTCAGGGCGATATAAAGTATGTAGCCTGCAACGCCGATGAGGGCGACCCGGGCGCATTTATGGATCGTTCCATTCTTGAGGGCGACCCGCAGTGCATCATCGAGGCTATGGCTATCGCCGGATACGCTATCGGCGCTCACCACGGCTTCGTATACGTTCGTGCAGAGTACCCGATCGCCGTTGATCGTCTCAGAATCGCAATTGAGCAGGCGAGAGAGCGCGGCTTCCTCGGCAAGAACATCTTCGGCTCAGGCTTTGACTTCGATATGGAGATCCGTCTCGGCGCAGGTGCATTCGTATGCGGCGAGGAGACAGCTCTTATGACTTCTATCGAAGGCAACCGCGGTGAGCCTCGTCCGAGACCTCCGTTCCCCGCAGTCAAGGGTCTTTTTGAGAAGCCGACAGTCCTCAACAACGTTGAGACATACGCTAACATCGCTCAGATCATTCTCAAAGGCAGCGGCTGGTACTCTTCGATGGGTACAGAGACCTCGAAGGGTACAAAGGTATTTGCACTTGGCGGAAAGATCAACAACGTAGGTCTTGTTGAAGTCGAGATGGGTACTACACTCCGCACAATCATCGAAGAGATCGGCGGCGGCGTTCCCAACGGCAAGAAGTTCAAGGCTGCTCAGACGGGCGGACCTTCCGGCGGATGCATTCCCGCAGAATATATCGACACACCTATCGACTATGACAGCCTTATCGCGATCGGCTCCATGATGGGCTCTGGCGGAATGATCATTCTCGATGAGGATACATGTATGGTAGATATCGCGAAGTTCTACCTTGAGTTCACCGTAGACGAGAGCTGCGGTAAATGTACACCGTGCCGTATCGGCACAAGAAAGCTCCTCCAGTACCTCGAGAAGATCACCGAGGGCAAGGGCGAGCCGAAGGATCTCCAGGAGATCGAGGATCTTGCAACTCACATGCAGAAGTCCTCTCTCTGCGCGCTCGGTCAGACAGCACCGAACCCGATCCTTTCCACAATGAAGTTCTTTAAGGACGAGTACATCGCTCACATCGAGGACAAGACCTGTCCCGCAGGCGTATGTAAGTCGCTTATCAGATATGAGATAATCCCCGAAAAGTGCAAAGGCTGTACCCTCTGCGCACGCAATTGCCCTGTTAAGGCTATCACAGGCACTGTCAAGAATCCTCACGTTATCGATCCCGACAAGTGCATCAAGTGCGGCGTCTGCATGAGCAACTGTAAATTCGGCGCAATCATTACGAAATAAGGAGGGAATAGCATGGAAACTGTACATCTTAAGATTAACAATATCCCTGTTGAAGTTCCGAAGGGTTACACGATCCTTCAGGCTGCAAAGCAGGCTAACATTGAGATACCGACACTGTGCTATCTCAAGGATATCAACTGCATCGGCGCTTGCCGTGTATGTATGGTAGAAGCAAAAATGAACGGCAGACCGATGAGAGGACTTCTCGCTGCCTGTGTATATCCGGCTGAGGAGGGTCTTGAGGTATTCACGAACACTCCCGCTGTTATCAAGTCGAGAAAGACTACTCTCGAGCTTCTTCTTGCAAATCACAACAAGAAGTGTCTCTCCTGCGAAAAGAGCACGAACTGCGAACTGCAGCGTCTCGCAAGAGAGTACGGCTGCGATGAAGAGCACTTCAGAAGCGAGCCGCCGAGATACGATATCGATGATGTATCTCCCTACATCGTTCGCGACAACAACAAGTGCATCCAGTGTATGAGATGCGTAGCTGTATGTAAGAACGTACAGACCGTTTCGACGATCGGCGCTATCCAGAGAGGCTTCAATGCTCACGTTGGCAGCGCATTCGATAAGAGCCTTGCAGACGCTCCGTGTGTAGGCTGCGGTCAGTGCGTAGTTAACTGCCCTGTCGGCGCACTTAAGGAGAAGAGCCAGGAGGAGAAGGTCTGGGACGCTATCGCAGATCCCGACAAGAAGGTCATCTTCTATACGGCTCCTTCCATCAAGGCTACACTCGGCGAGAGCTTCGGTATGCCGATCGGCACAAATGTCGAAGGCAAGATGGCAGCAGCTATCCGCCGTCTCGGCGAGGACGTAACAGTCTTCAATATGGACTTTACAGCTGACCTTACGATCATTGAAGAGGCTAACGAGCTTGTTCAGAGGATCACCACAGGCGGCACACTTCCGATGTTCACATCCTGCTGCCCCGGTTGGGTCAAGTTTGTTGAGCATTACTATCCCGAGTTCACTCCGAACCTTTCAACCTGCAAATCGCCGCAGGCAATGTTCGGCGCAGTTCTCAAGGGCTACTACGCTCAGAAGAACAACATCGATCCCGAGAAGATCTTCGTAGTCAGCGTTATTCCCTGCACAGCGAAGAAGTTCGAGGTAACCCGTCCGCAGCTCCGCTCCGAGGAAGCTTATGACGATGTTGACGTAGCGCTCACAACAAGAGAGCTCGCAAGAATGATCCAGCGCGCAGGTCTCAAGTTCGAGGAGCTTCCCGATGAGGATTATGATACACCGTTCAACAAGGCAACGGGCGGCGGCGCTATCTTCGGCGCAACAGGCGGCGTGCTCGAAGCAGCGCTCCGTACAGCAGCTCATACTCTCGACGGCGACTTCAAGAAGGTCGATTTCGAAGAGGTAAGAGGTCCCAAGCCGATCAGAACAGTAACTTACGAGGTAGCAGGCGTTAAGATCACCGTTGCTGTAGCATCGGGTCTCGGCAACGCAAGAAAGATCCTCGAAATGATAAAATCAGGCGAGCTTGACTGCCAGATGGTAGAGATCATGGCATGTCCGGGCGGCTGCATCAACGGCGGCGGCCAGCCGATCCCGAGCGACAAGGTCCTCAACAACATCGACTACAAGGCTATCCGCGCCAAGGCACTCTATGACTACGACAAGAACGCAGAGTTCAGAAGCAGCCATGAGAGCCCTGTTATCAAGATGGTCTACGACGAGTTCTTCCACGAGGCAGGCTCGCACGAGGCCCACAAGTACCTCCACACATCTTATGTGGAGCGCGGCCACGAGTATAAGTAATTCTTTACTCTGCCGAATTCAGAAAAAATCCCCCGCTTCAGAGCCGGAGCGGGGGAGTGATATGACTTTGGATTCTGACGCAAAAGGGTTCTGATGCGGAAGGGCAAAGCAGATATTATTATTGATTGTACATCTGCGTCCTTCTGCGGGCGCAGATTTTTTTATGAAAAGAGGTTTATTATGGAAACAAGAGTTGCTATCATCGGTATCATAGTTGAAAATACCGATTCCGTCGAGAAGCTCAACGATTTGCTCCACGAGTACGGCAAGTATATCATCGGACGAATGGGTCTGCCTTACGAGAAGAAGAGCGTGAACATTATCAGCGTTTGTTTAGACGCTCCGCTCGACACGATCAATCAGCTTTCCGGCAAGCTCGGAATGATCGACGGTATAAGTGCAAAAGCGGTATTCTCCAAGGTCTGATCGGATGAAGAAGCTCATAGACAAGCTTTATTCCGAGACAAAGCTTTCACGTGACGAGTACATCGAACTGATAAGCCGTCACACTCAGGAAGATGCGGAATACCTTTTCTCCCTTGCAGTTAAGCGCCGCCGTGAATACTACGGAAACGACGTTTATGTAAGGGGACTTATCGAATTTACCAATTATTGCAAAAACGACTGTTTCTATTGCGGTATCCGCCGTTCAAACAAATGCGCTCAGCGCTACCGCCTGGGACAGGATGATATAATGAGCTGCTGCGAAGAGGGTCACGCTCTCGGATTTCGCACCTTTGTGCTTCAGGGCGGCGAAGATCCGTACTTTACGGATGAACGTATCTGCGGCATAGTCTCACAGATCAAGTCTGAGTACCCTGACTGCGCCGTGACACTTTCGATAGGCGAGAAGGAGCATGAAAGCTACCGGGCCTATTTTGACGCGGGCGCCGACCGATATCTGCTCCGCCACGAAACGGCGAGCGCAGAGCATTACGGCAGGCTTCACCCGAGTGAGATGTCTCACAGCCACAGGATAAAATGCCTGTACGATCTTAAATCTATAGGCTATCAGGTCGGCTGCGGCTTTATGGTCGGTTCTCCGTTTCAGACAAGCGAAAATTTAGCCGATGATATGCTTTTTATCAAGGAACTGTCACCTCACATGGTTGGGATAGGGCCGTTCATTTCGCAGCACGATACGCCGTTTTACGACAAGAAAAGCGGCACACTTGAACAAACTCTTTTTATGCTCGGGCTTATCAGACTGACTCTGCCGTATGTCCTTCTGCCGGCGACGACAGCGCTCGGAACGATACACCCGCTCGGCAGGGAAAAGGGCATACTCGCAGGCGCAAATGTCGTCATGCCGAACTTGTCACCCGTATCTGTCAGAAAAAAGTACCTCCTATACGATAACAAGATCTGTACGGGTGACGAGGCGGCAGAGTGCAAAAACTGCCTGCAAATGAGAATGAAGTCGATCGGCTATAATGTCGTTACCGCAAGGGGCGACTGTGCCGTCTTATAAAAAATTACAGGAGAGATCAATATGGGATTCAAATACGATCCAAAATCATCTGTTGCAGATGAATTTATCAATGACGAGGAGATCAAAGCCTGTCTCGAATATTCCGAGAAGAATAAGAATAATGTCGAGCTTATAGATCAGATCCTCGAGAAGGCAAGACTCGGCAAGGGTCTTACACACAAGGAGGCTATCGTCCTCCTCGACTGCGACATTGAGGAAAAAAACCAGGAGATCTTTGCGCTTGCCGAGAAGATCAAGAAAGATTATTACGGCAACAGAATAGTTATGTTTGCGCCGCTCTATCTTTCCAATTATTGCGTAAACGGATGCCTCTACTGCCCCTATCACGCCAAGAACAAGCACATCCGCCGCGTGAAGCTCACTCAGGAGCAGATCAGACAGGAAGTTATCGCACTTCAGGATATGGGTCACAAGAGACTTGCTCTCGAAGCAGGCGAGGATCCGGTGAACAATCCTATCGAGTATATCCTTGAATCCATCAAGACTATATACAGTATCAAGCATAAGAACGGCGCTATCCGCCGCGTAAATGTCAATATCGCAGCCACTACTCACGAGAACTACAAGAAGCTCAAGGACGCAGGGATCGGCACATATATCCTATTCCAGGAGACGTACAACAAGGAATCCTACGAGAGACTTCATCCGACAGGTCCGAAGCATAACTACAACTACCATACGGAAGCTATGGACAGAGCTATGGAAGCAGGTATCGACGATGTCGGCTGCGGCGTATTGTTCGGTCTTGAGCTTTACAGATATGAATTTGTCGGTATCCTCATGCACGCAGAGCATCTTGAAGCCAAGTTCGGAGTAGGTCCGCACACGATCAGCGTTCCTCGTGTGCGCCGTGCTGATGATATCGACCCCGATGTATTCGACAACGGTATTTCCGATGAGACATTCGCTAAGATCGTAGCCTGCATCAGGATCGCTGTTCCGTACACCGGTATGATTGTATCGACACGTGAGTCTCAGAAGAGCCGTGAGCGTGTCCTTCACCTCGGCGTATCTCAGATCAGCGGCGGCTCGAAGACGAGCGTAGGCGGCTATGCTGAACCCGAAGCGGAGGAGGATGATTCCTCGCAGTTCGATGTCAGCGACACGAGAACTCTCGACGAGGTTGTCAAGTGGCTCATGGAACTTGGTTACATTCCGAGCTTCTGCACAGCCTGCTACCGTGAGGGCAGAACAGGCGACAGATTTATGTCGCTCTGCAAGGCAGGTCAGATTCAGAACTGCTGCCACCCGAATGCGCTTATGACGCTCAAGGAGTATCTCGAGGATTATGCGTCGCCCGAAACGAGAAAGATCGGAGAGGAGCTTATTATAAAAGAGCTCGATAATATCCCGAAGCAGAAGGTCAGAGAGAAGACGATGGAATATCTCACAGGTATCCATGCAGGAGAGAGAGACTTCCGCTTCTGATAAGTAAAATCCAATGAAAACAATGCGGCGGCGGCTTTTTGCTTCAAAAAAAGCTTCGCCGCCGAACTTTTAAGGAGAAAATACAATGAGCCTTAACACAGTACCCGCCGCAGAGCGGGTCCATATCGGGTTCTATGGCAGGCGCAATGCAGGAAAGTCAAGTCTTGTCAATGCCGTGACGGGTCAGGATCTTGCGATCGTTTCCGATGTTGCGGGAACAACGACCGATCCTGTTACAAAAACGATGGAACTGTTGCCGATAGGTCCCGTTGTTATCATAGACACACCGGGCATTGACGATGAGGGTGAACTGGGTGCGCTAAGGGTCGAGAAAAGCTACAAGGCGCTCGCTAAAACAAATATTGCAGTTATCGCTGTAGATTCCTCTCTCGGAATAAGAGCCGAGGAAGAAGCGCTGATCGCAAGGATAAAAGAGAAAAATATCCCGTATATCGTCGCATATACGAAGTCGGATCTCAATGATCTCGGCAAAAACAGCGGCAGCGAGATAAGCGTCAGCAGCAAGACGGGACAGAATATCAACGAACTAAAGGAACTTATCGGTAAATTTGCAGCAAGCACGGCGAATGAACGCTTTATTATTTCCGATAAGCTCTCGGCGGGCGATTTTGTTGTACTTGTTGTACCTGTAGATAAGGCAGCGCCGAAGGGGAGACTTATCCTTCCGCAGCAGCAGACTATCCGCGATATACTCGATGCACACGCAATGTGTGCAGTAACTCAGGACGACAAACTCAAAGAGACGCTTGCATCGCTGAATGTCAGACCGAGATTTGTAATAACAGACAGTCAGGTCTTCGGTAAGGTCAGCAAGATCGTTCCCGAGGATATCGACCTGACATCTTTTTCGATACTTTTCGCAAATTACAAAGGCGATCTCAAGCTGATGGTCGAGGGCGTGAAGATGATATCCGAGCTTTCCGACGGCGACAGAGTGCTGATCTCCGAAGGATGCACGCATCACCGCCAGTGTGGAGACATCGGCACCGTCAAGCTGCCCGCTCTCATAAAGAAATTTACGGGGAAGACGCCGCAGTTTACGTGGACATCGGGCACAGAGTTCAAGGATGATCTCACGAAGTATAAGCTCGTGATACATTGCGGCGGATGTATGCTAAACGAAGCCGAAATGCAGTCGCGGCTGAAGTCTGCGAAGCGTCAGGGAGTTCCGATAACGAACTACGGCACCGCAATCGCATATATGAACGGGATACTCAAGAGAAGCCTGTCACCGTTCCCAGAGATACAAGAACTGTTGTGATATTGATATGACCGCACAGAGTTTTACTTTGTGCGGTTTTTTGCCCTTAATTGTAAACTTACTATTGACAAATTGCGGTTTACAATATATAATTGTAAACGTGATAAGTCACAAATCAGGTTTACAAAGGAAGAAAAATATGCAAAAAGAAAAGATCAACCCCAATCTCATCACTGTCACTTCTGTGGGAATATGCGCAGCGCTGCTGACGATCTGTTCATGGATCAGCATTCCTGCACTCGGCCCGTTTGTGCCGTTTACGCTTCAGACGTTCGCAGTATTTCTGATCGCAGGTCTGTTTCCTCTCAAGACGAGTCTCTGTTCTGTTGTGGTCTACATAGCGCTCGGCGCTGTCGGTGTTCCTGTATTTTCCGGATTTAAATCGGGTCTTGCAGCCGTGACAGGACCGACTGGCGGATATATCATCGGATTTGTATTTGCGGTTCTCCTGATATGGGCGATAAAGAGAATAAAGGCAGGCTCGGTGCTGTTTCTTGTCGTCGGTATGATCGCGGGACTTGCTGTCTGCTACGCCTTCGGTACGGTATGGTTCTATATCGTATATGCAAAAACGGGCGAGGCGATGGGTATTATGAGAATTCTCTCGCTTTGCGTCTTCCCGTTCCTGATCCCCGATGCGGTAAAGATGGCGCTTGCGGTACTGCTTGTCAACAGGCTTTCCGCTCCGCTGTCAAAATTAGGCTTTACCGAGGCTGCGAAGGAATAACATAGCTTCTATCTACACATCCTTTCCGTACACCCCGACAGATATTCAAGTCTGTCGGGGAGATCTTTTTGCCGTTGACCTTAGCCGTTGACCTTACACGTTTTTACACCGTAAAAGCACATTTCTTGAAACATCTTAATGTAAAATTGTCAAATATTCGCTTTGTATACTCCTAAATTCGATTAAAACAGAGAAAATTTGCAGGATTTAGAATTTTCTCTTGCATTTTGCATACATATATATTAGAATAGTATGCGGTAAAAAAACAATACGGGCAGAGTTGCCCGCTATGGAGGCTGTCTTATTATGAGATCATACAAGGAAATGAGCAGGGAAGAGCTTTCCGCAGAGAAGGCTTCTCTTGAAAAGGCTTATGAGAACTACAAGGCTATGGGGCTTTCGCTCAATATGGCAAGAGGTAAGCCGGGCGCAGAGCAGCTCGATATCTCGATGCCTATGCTCGATGTTCTCGATTCTGCAAGCGACTGCACAGACGAGGGCACAGACTGCCGCAACTACGGTATACTCGATGGTATCCCCGGCGTTAAGAAGATGTTCGCGGACGTACTCGGCGTAAGCTGCGACGAGGTATTTGTCGGCGGAAATTCAAGTCTTAATATGATGTTCGATACGATCACTACATTTATGGTAAAGGGTGTTGCAGGCTGCAAGCCGTGGCTCACACAGGGCCATGTTAAGTTCCTTTGTCCCGTTCCCGGTTACGACCGTCACTTCGGTATCACCGAGTATTACGGTATCGAAATGATAAATATTCCGACAGATGAGAACGGCCCTGATATGGATCTTGTCGAGAAGCTCGTTTCCGAGGACGAGTCTGTAAAGGGTATCTGGTGTGTTCCGAAGTACTCGAACCCAACGGGTATCACATATTCCGATGAAACGGTACGCCGCTTTGCAGCTCTTAAACCGAAGGCAAAGGACTTCCGCATCATCTGGGACAATGCTTACGTTATTCATGATGTGACCGATACTCCCGACAGCCTGCTCTCCATCATGGACGAGTGCAAAAAGACGGGCAACGAGGATCTTCCGATCATTTTCGCTTCGACATCAAAGATCACATTCCCGGGTGCAGGCGTTGCAGTAATGGCATGTTCCAAGAACAACATGGACGTTATCAAGGCTCGCTATACAAGACAGACTATCGGCTACGACAAGCTCAATATGCTCCGTCACCAGCGTTACCTCAAGGACAGCGCAGGTCTTGTCGAATACATGAACAAGCACAAGGCTGTTATCGCGCCTAAGTTCAAGTGTGTGCTCGATGCTCTTAACAGCGAGGTCAAGGAGACAGGCTGCGCAGAATGGACAGAGCCGAACGGCGGTTACTTCATCAGTGTCAATGTTCTCGAGGGAACTGCAAAAGAGGTAGTAAGACTTTGCAAGGAGGCAGGCGTTGTGCTCACAGGCGCAGGTGCTACTTTCCCCTACGGCAAGGATCCCAAGGACTCCAACATCAGGATCGCTCCGACATACCCGAGCGTTGAAGAGCTTGCAAAAGCAGCGGATATCTTCTGCATCTGCACAAAGCTTGCAGCTGTAAACAAGCTCCTCGCATAATGATATAAATATAAAAATTGTCCGCCCTACGGAAAAGCAACAGCTCCGTGGGGCGGATTTTTATGTGTATCTGAGTTCAATTTTTTCAAGATCGTTTGGTATCAGTGAATTATCAAATTTTGCTTTGATATAATCCGAATATGACTGAGGATCATCGAGCGCAGGACTGAAATGCGTCAGCCACAGCTTTTTTGCGTTCGCATCGTGCGCTGTTTTTGCAGCTTCAAAGAATATCATGTGTTTCTTTTCGATCGCCATTTTCAGCTTGTCTTCTTCTGCGTACATCCCTTCGCAGATCAACAGGTCGGAATCCATGGCAAGCTCGGTCAGGCGGGGAAGCGGGCGGGTGTCGGTGCAGTAGGTGACCTTGATACCTTTTCTGGGCGCTCCGAGCACCATTTCGGGTGTGATCGTTCTTCCGCCTGCGATGATGCTCGTACCGTTCTGGAGGAGCTTCCAATCCTTGACAATAACGCCGAGCGTCCTTGCTTTTTCTGCGTCAAATCGTCCCTTGCGGCTGAGTGTGAAGGAGTATGCATAGCACAAAACACTGTGCTCCGCCTCAACTGCGTCTATAATAAGTCCGTACAGTTCGAAGCGCTCTTTCATCTCTGTGAGCTCTTTTATCTCCAGTTCAAAAGGCATCGCGGGCGCGGTTATGCACAGGCAGCGTATGATCTCGGTGCCGCCCTTCGGGGCGACGATCGTGACTTTTTCTCTGCGCTCTGATTTTGCCATTGACAGAAGCAGCCCCGACAGTCCGGTTACGTGATCCGCATGAAAGTGGGTAATGAGTATCACGTCGATATCATGCATACTGAATCCCGACTTCCTGATCTGTACCTGAGTACCTTCACCGCAGTCAACAAGAAAGGTGTGGCCGTTGTATCTTAGCAAAAGCGAGGTCAGCGCCCTGCCGGGCAGCGGCATTGTGCCTCCCGTTCCGAGCAGACAAACATCTATCATATTCCGCCCTCCTTTCATACGAGACATTTCGTTACGTCGATTATAACAAATTTCCCCCAAAAAAGCAACACCGCACGCCCACGCGGACAAGCGTCCGCAGGCAATTTCGCTGTCAGTTATTGCGGATCGATACTTTTGTTCCGCGAGAGCGGCTACCCACTAAAATTATACACTTACGCCCACGCGGGCGCATACATTATGCGATGACGGTCTATCTGAAGCCTGACTTTTCTCTCTCTTGTTATTTATTTATATATGCGTTTATCACGCATCCACGCATTTTCCTTGAATTTGTTGCATATAATGCATTGTTTTGGAGGGAAATATGTGGTTATAATTCTTACATATACTATAACTTAAAATAAAATATACCTATGTATGAATATATATATTGAGAAATTTAACTGATAATAAGATGAAAATCATAGCATATTTACTTTAACGCAGTTTTCATTTAAAGTGTATATAAAACACAAAAATTGAGTGATTAAATGCGTATATATACAATACAAATCACAAATGCAATAAAAAATAATATTAAAAAATAATAGTTCGATATACTAATATTATTTGTATAATTTGCAATTCGGATACACATATATACAGTTATGCCTATCAAATTGTTCAAAAGGAACGAATAATTTCTTTTTTTGTATCAATTTTTCTTGTATATTACTATTGAACTGTTTAAATATATATATGTTACAATTCAATTGGATATCACTCAATTTGTGTAAAGTGTCTATTATTATGAATGCTTTATGCAAAAATTAATATACAAGCTAATGTGATCGGGTGAAAATATATGACTGACAAGGAATTGAAAAGGCTCAGCAGAAGAGAGCTTCTGGAAATGCTTCTTGAGCAGAGCAGACTTCTCGACAGCCGTCAGGCAGAGATCGACAGACTGAAAGCAGAGCTTGAAAATAAGAATATCCTGCTCGAAAACTCAGGTTCCATCGCCGAAGCGGCGCTGAAGATCTCGGGCGTTTTTGAGGCGGCTCAGAGGGCGGCTGATATCTATCTTGAAAGCGTAAAGCAAACGCGAGAAAGTGAGAGTCACGTCGATGAAGACACCGAATGAAACAAACGCCAACACACTTCCCACTACGCAGCAGCTCGAGCGGGAACTGTATCGTGTAAGATTTAACAGCCGATATTTTCAGATACTCAGAAGCACGCTGTATGCTTTGATAATCACGGCGGCAGTCAGCGTTCTTGTTGCAAGTCTCCTGCTTCCTGTGCTTCAGATCTACGGCGAGTCGATGCGCCCGACACTTAACGAAGGCGACATTGTAGTATCTATAAAGAAAAAAGAGTATCAAACGGGAGAGATAGTCGGGCTTTATTACTCAAACAGAGTCCTTGTAAAACGTATCATTGCAGGAGAATTTGATACAGTGGACATTGACGAGGAAGGTTCTGTGTTTATAAACGGGAACAAACTCGACGAGCCGTATCTTTCGAATCCTTCTTTTGGTGAGAACAACGATATAAAATATCCGTATCAGGTCCCCGAAGATACTTATTTTGTAATGGGTGACAACAGGGAAGTCAGCGTAGACAGCCGCAGCTCGTCTGTAGGATGTATCTCAACGGGCGATATTGTCGGAGAAATAGTATTTGTAGTGTGGCCGCTCTCGAATTTCGGTTCGGCGTCACGATAACAATAGGGTAGGTCAGATGATGAAAAACAACGATCCAAACAACATAGCTGCCGTATCTGTAATGCAGCACAAAAAGCGAATAGTCCGACTGCGTATCCTTAGCGTTCTGATGTGTATCACTGCGTTTATTACGACTTATGCGATGATACTGCCTGCTATAACGGCTTCCGCAGAGTATTCGAGCGACCTTTCCGAATTCGTGGATTCCGTGTCGATCAGAGACAGCGACGGAAATATCATTGAGCCCGGAGGTCTGGTCTATATCGGAGACGATTACACAATAGATATCAGTTTTTCCGAGAAGGGTAGCATAGATAACAACAAGCAGTTTCAATACAATGAAAACGGCTATATGACATACCAGATCCCGCGAGCATTTGCAACTTCTCCCGTGACAAACGGCGTCCTTACCAATGACAGCGGAGACAATGTCGGAACATACACTATTGATTCATCGGGGCTGATGTCTGTTTGTTTCGAAGAAGGGTTTATAGAAGGCACAAACAAGGCTTCTCTCAATGTGCAGCTGAGCGCAAAGGTAAGCGAGAATCAAACCACCGGAGTGCAGACTATCGACTTTGGAGATTATACCGTTGAAATCATGCTTTCGGCAGACGGTACGCTTGATGTCAAAAAAGAAGCAAGTCATTACGATCTGTCCACACACACAGTAGATTATGAAGTCACTGTCAAGGCAAAGCACGGCAGTATCAGCGGTATAAGCTATCAGGATACATGCGCGCCGGATATGACGCTCGTTGCGGGATCGGTAAAATACTACAGCCTTGACGGACAGACTCAGTATAACGATTGTCCCACATCATTGCAGTCCAATGAGGGATTTATCATTAAATATTCGATGAAGATCGACGACAGTGTTTTTGAGAATAAGAGCAAACTTGTCTTTAACGCCGATAATACAATTGATGTATCAGGTACTAACGGCGAGGGAACCCCCGTGACTGTGTCAGACGATGCGACACAGAAGGTCACTTCCGAATTTCTTACAAAAACGGGACATCTTGATACGGAAAGCAGTACACTGAGGATCAGATGGACTGTTACGGTAGGCGACGGCTACACACCTGTAGACGGACTTGTGGTGAAGGATATTCTCGGTGAGGGTCTGTCGTTCGATACATCCGAGAGGATCAGGATCACGCCGTATCGTTACAATCCCGAGACAGATAAGCTTGAAAGCGATACATCTCGGTATCTGTCTTTCCCGCTGAGCGGCCCCGATCAGAATGATGTTGTTATCCCTTCCGATCTCAACGCTACAAGATGTACGATCACATATTATACGATATACAGCATTGAAGACGGTCAGGAGAAAAGATTTACCAACACGGTAACGACGACCGACGATACTCGCGGTACCGTTGAAGAAACGGGATCGATCAAGGTAGACAATACAGGTCAGCCGCCGGATAATATCGAAAAAAGCGTTGAGCTTTCCGAGGACGGTCAGTCTTTGCACTATACAGTCGGCGTAGATGTTTACAAAAGCTGGTACGGCAAAACGAACGTTTATTTTGAGGACAGCTTTACGAAGGTTAATGTTGACAATGTGGAATACTTCTTCGGCTGGGGAGCAGAGAATTTTGCGGTCAAGGTCACATACGAAGACGGTACCGAAAAGCAATATGCTCTCTCAGGTGAAGCTCAGGAGGACGGTACTTTCCATCCGCTTCGTTCAAGCAGCGACCCGAGAGTAAACAGAGTTCTTTTTAACTATCCCAGAACCTCGCTGAGCAACTCTGTATGGAAAGAAAACGAGAATGTCCGCCTGACGGTCGAATACGATCTGCCGCTCAGCACACCCTTGTATACAAGAGACAGCAGCAAAGTTTATTCCGTAACAGAAAAGACAGTCAGGGACATTCTTGATGTGGCATTCCCGATAGACAACACAGCGCTGTTCTATTACAGTGAAAAAATGCACATAGATGATACGGCGCAGTATGTGGAACAGCCCGACGTGCCTTTGAAGAAGCACGGAGAGGAGCAGAGCAACGGTACAATAGACTATACCGTTACCTTCGATAACAATGTTCCTGAAACAAGTCTGCTCGCAAACAACGGTACGACCTACAAGTTTACCGACGAGCTGAAATCAGCCGCAATGTCATACAAAGACGGCACGCTGCGCTGCATCACATACGATTCTGATGGAGCTGTGTACGCCGAGTACAGGTTCAACGGCTCATTCGCAGATTATAAAAAGACGCCGATCGCAGAGGGCTCAGCAGATCGGATCGAAATACCGTTTTCCGAATTTAAATGGTATTCGGGACGTCATACCTACAGCAATCTTCAGGGATTCAGTGAAGCTGATACGAGACAGGAAGATACGAGCAGAATAGTCTTTTACTATACTGTAGATGTAGACAAACAGTCCGAGATATTCCGGTCCAAAGAACAGTATATAGAATTGAAGAATCAGGCTGAGATCACGGGTGAAAAAGGCGGCGGTGAGCCGTACAGCGCAGGACCTGCCGAAAGTATCGTGCAGTTCCCGAACAAAATACTTGACAAGACAGTCGAACAGCTTGAAAACAGCAACAGGGCAAGATTTACTATCACGCTCAACCCTTCGGGCGCAGATCTTGTTGATAATTCAGACGAGTTTATTATCGTCGATAGGATGTCAGATAATCTGACGCTTGTACTGAGTACCGTAACCGCCAGTAAAAAAGAAGGTTCGGAGTTTGTTCCTATCACAGATTTACATTACACGTATGATAAGGACAACAACATCGTCAGATTTAGGCTTCCCGACCAAAAGTCGATAATCATTGAATACGAAACGCTTATAAATGCTCCGCTCAACAGTACGGCCCATGTCGTCAACTCGGTAGAGCTTGAGGGCCTGAGCGGATTTACTGGCATTACAGATGAGACATTTACTGTCCAGAACACGGGAGGCACAGCAGATGGCAATAAATTTGTTCTTCCGATCCTCAAGCAGGATTCACTGACGCACGAACCTCTCGAAAATGCAGAGTTTGCTCTGTATGGTCCTACCGAGGAGCTGTCTAAAACACCGCCCGAGGGTGTTGCTGCGACCGTATCGACCCACGGACAGACCCTGAAATACTACGGTTCGTTTACATCGGATCAGAACGGATATATAGAAATAGAGAAGGAGAACAACAAGGCGCTCTTCCTTAAAGGCGGGCTTTATGCTCTTGTTGAAACAAAAGCACCGACGGGGTATATCCTGAATGATGAAACGATGTTCTTCTATGTACATGAAAAACCCGACAATGCTATTGACGAGATACCCGTATTTCAATCGCAGTATCCCGTTGTTATAACCAATGTGCTTCAAGGCTTCGATCTGCCTTCCACGGGCAGCTTCGGCGAGCTTGCATTCACAGTTGCAGGTATTACGGCTATGAGCACAGCTGTGCTTCTTGGAGTAATACTTTGGCGCAAAAAGATGCGAAAGGGGGGCCCCGATCGCAAGTCATAAATATTCTGTCCGTTTTTATGAACAGAAATCTGCTGTGCGGGGGCACACAGCAGGGCAAATCCGATATTAATTACCGAAAGGAAGATCACTAATGAAAAAAACTCTTTCCATACTCCTCGCGATCGTAATGCTTTTCGCACTTTGTGTTACCGCATACGCTGAGAACGATGACGGATCAATCACCATCGACAATGCTGTAACCGGCGAGAAGTACAACGCTTACAAGATCTTTGATCTTACTTACGACGACGACAATGTTACCTACACATATACGACAACAGGCGGCTCCGATGCTTTCCTCACAGCTCTCTCGGGCACAGCGTCCCCGTTTAATGCTGTTAAGGTCGGCACTACGGATGTTTACAGCATCACTAAGAAAACAGGCGTTACAGATGAGAGTGTTATAAGCTGGCTCAAGTCTCACATCACAGACGTTGCCGCTTCGAACAAGCTTGCAGAGAAGACAGGCGCAAACAATGAAGCAAAGTGGGAAAATGTTGAGTACGGTTACTACTATGTAACAAGCTCCCTCGGTTCCGCTGTAACTGTAAACAGCGCAAAGAAGGACGTTACGATCAAGGACAAGAACTCGCCCGTTTCTGTTACAAAAAAGCAGAGCACAACAAACGGCTCCAATTACACAACAGATGAGGTCTCCGCATCTATCGGCGATGAGGTATTCTACGAAGTAACTATCGTTGACGGCGAGGGTACAAATCTTGAGGTAACATTCACCGATACAATGACAGACGGTCTTACAAACCTCAAAAACTATGTACTTTACAAGAATTCCGTTGACAATGCAAATAAGCTTGCTTTGACGACTAACTATACAGTAGAGAGTGAAGACGACCACGGCTTTACGCTTAAGATCAACGCAGCAACTCTTACATCTCTGAACAAGGATGAGAAGATTATCGCTCGTTACTCCGCTCGCGTAAATTCAAACGCTGTGACGAAGGCAAGCGGTAACAACACGAACACAGCTACAATAACATATTCTCATCAGACAACTACAACATCGGTAAATGTTACAACTTACAAGATCCAGATCGTAAAGGATAACGCAAACGGCAAGGGCGTTCTTGACGGTGCAACCTTCAGACTTTACGATGCACTCACAGGCGGCAACGAGATCAAGATTGTCAAGGATTCCGCAGGCAAATACCATGTTGACACACAGGCAGCCACAGGCGCTCTTATCGAGGCAGGTACACCTGTTATCACAGGTCTCAAGGCAGGAACATACTACCTCGAAGAGGTCGATTCTCCTAAGGGCTTCAATAAGCTCACAGAGAGAAAGCCTGTAACTGTTTCCGCAGATAATATCGCAAGAGTAAACAGCTCTGTTTATGTAAACGGCGGCGTTGAGGTGCAGAACTCCGCAGGTTCTTCGCTCCCCACAACGGGCGGCACAGGCACAACGCTTCTCATTATCCTCGGTTCGTTCGCAGTTCTCACAACAGGCGTATTCCTTGTAGCCAACAAGCGTATGAAGAAGGAAATGCTCTGATCCGTCGGATATTGTTGTGCGGATAAGCTTTAACGATAACTATATTGCGGGAGATGCTCCTGTTTCGGAGTGTCTCCTGCAATAACAGCAGGGAGAAGCCAATGAAGGTTCTTGGAAAAACTGTAACTCTGATATTACTTACGATTTTTTTCATTGGTTTCTGCGTACTGTTATATCCCGCAGTAAGTCAGTATTGGAACTCGAAGGTGCAGTCGCGCGTTGTTGTTGATTACACAAACGAAGTCGAGGAAATGGATCCCGAAATGCACGATAAGCTGCTTTCGCAGGCTGTTCATTATAATGAGCAATTGGCAGAGCTTGACGCGCCTCTCTTTTCGTATAACGAGATCGAAGGTTACGATACTTCGCTTGACCCGAGCGGAAACGGCGTTATGGGAGTTATATCTATAGATAAACTCAGAGTCGAGCTGCCGATCCGTCACACAACGAGCGATGACGTGCTGAGCAATTCATGCGGTCATCTTGAGGGAACATCGCTCCCTGTAGGAGGCAGATCCACTCACTGTGTTCTCTCGGCTCACCGGGGACTTCCGAGCGCAGAGTTGTTCACTCACCTTGATAAGATGGAGGTAGGCGATACCTTCACTATCACAACTCTCGGTGATGTTCTGACTTATGAGGTGGAAAGCATTGTTGTCGTGCTTCCGAACGATTCCTCGCAGCTTGCCATAGAATACGGTGCCGACCGCTGTACGCTGCTGACATGTACGCCATACGGTATCAACACGCATCGCCTGCTTGTAAAAGGCGTCCGCATTGATACAGTCGATAAGAAGAAAATGAATATAACAGCGGAGGCATACATTGTAGACCGCTTGATAGTTTCCGCGGCTGTTGCTTTACCGATATTGTTTGTTCTTATAGTAATTGTGATATTTAAGCCTGTAAAGAAAAATACTGAACTCGGAGGTAGAAGAGGATCGTGATGAAAAAAAGCATAAAAATTCTCAGCACCGTGCTTGCTCTTACTGTCTTGATGACATCATTTGCTGCGCTTACAGCTTACGGTGACGAAAACGAGAAAAACGGTTCCGCACCCTCGGAATATAACATACTCAAAATATGGTATAAGGCGGATGATTATGTCCTCACTGACAAAGATATTTCGGTGTATCATATTGCGGATATATCGGCACAGGGAGATTTTTCATATACAGAAGACTTCATAGCTTGTAATATCGAAGTTGACGAGCTTTATTCACGCGACAGCTTTGATTCGGTTACATCTGCGTTGTCGTCATATATCTCGCTTAACAGTGTTGCACCGTTTGAGACCGCTCCACTGAATAACGAGGGCTGCGCCGTCTTTGAAGACCTGACACGCGGTGTCTATTTTGTAGACGGTTTCTCAGTCAAAAAAGACAGTCTCGCATATTCCTTTGGCTGTGTGCTTTTTAACTCGTTCTTTACAGAGGAAAAAGCAGATTCTTCCGAGGAAATAAATATTTATCCGAAGCATCAGACATATTCTGCCTCAGATGAAGAGTACAGGTGTAAGGTCACAAAGCTCTGGAAAGACAACGGCAAGGAAAGCTCCCGTCCTCAGAGTATCGAGGTCGTTATTTTCAAAAACGGGGAAGAGGATCAGAGAGTTGTTTTGTCCGATGAAAACAACTGGACGTATTACTGGACAAGCTCCGATTCGGGCGCTGTCTGGAATGTCGCCGAGGTAAACGCTCCGAGCGCTTATCGTTCGGAGGTAACGTTGAGCGGATACAATTTCAATATCATAAATTCGGTCATCAACAGCGATACTCCCGACACTCCGACATCTTCCGGGCCCACAGACAGCAGCAAGGCTGATAATACGAGCAAACCCGTCTCTCCTGTTTCCAATACGAACGGCGGCAGCGCGTTTTCTCAGGCAGTAAAGACAGGCTTTATCACAAATGTGTATTTCTGGATACTTCTGCTCACTGTATCCGGTACTGCTTTTATTCTTTTGAGTGTCGCAGGAAGACGCAAGGAGACTGAAGAATAATGAAAAGATCTTCAAAGAACACAATAATGACGATCATAGGAGCTCTGCTGCTGTTGTCCGCAGCGGGGCTTCTGCTGTTTACAAGGTACAGCGGCAGAATTTCTGAGGAGAAAAGCTCGGAATATCTGTCTGAATTCGATGAGATCGTTTACGGAGAAAAAGCTGCGCTCGACGGAATGTCGGGCGATATGCCTGTGCTTAGTATTGATGGCATAGATATGATCGGGAAGATCGCCGTGCCGTCATACGGAGTATCAATTCCTGTTATGAATGAAAGCATCAATGGCGCAGTATTCCGTATCGTGGGAAGTCTTTATGATGGCGATCTCACAGTGGTCGGTTCATCGAAAGACCTGCTCTATTGTGCGCAGCAGATTACAACAGGCGATGAGCTTGATTTTACCGATGTTCAGGGAAACACCTATATTCTCGAAGCCGAGCGCATCTCACATTCGACCGGGCTGCCCGAGAATGAAACATTTGACTGCGATCTGACTCTGATAGTTAAAAATGAGCTTGATATGAGCTATATAGTGATCTGCTGCAATGAATCGTGAATATCAAAAAGAAAACTCCCCTTATGAGGTCCACGTTCGGATTCTCTGAGGGGAGTTTATTAAACGGTGTCAAGTCCCGCTTTTTTTGCCTGTGTATGTTGTTGATCTCTCGGTATATCGTAGATCCTGCTGCCCTTTTTGAATTTTGCGCCTGTCTGGTGAAAATGAAATCCGACGCCGTATTCAACGCATTGCATATGTGAGCCGAGTATCCATGCAAAGTCGCACAGACGAGCGTTGGGACCCGATTCACCGCCAACAGACACACATTCGATCAGTCCTCCGTATTTTTTCAGAAACGGACGTATATTGATGCTTTCAAGCATAGGCTCGTGTATTATTGATCTGTGCCTGAGCGGCAGTTCCAGAAAAATAGGCAGCCGTGTGTCTGCAAGCGCCTGGTTCTCACAAGTGCAGCAGATCTCGACATTTTCATAGCCGCAGCCCCAGTCGGAAGGCAGACATTCCCTTATACGCTCCGGTCTTTTCGTGATCATATAGAAAAAGCAATCGGAGCGTTGTCTCATTATGCTCCATGCATCCTGCCGCCAGAGATCGGCGTCCTTGTGAAAAAAATCAGAGGTAAAGCACGTCATAAAAGTCGTTCCGCTCGGGTATTTGTATTCACCTTTACGACTGCCTGTTCCGTGCCTTGAGATCGGCAGAGAAAAAGCGGTTGTCTTGTTCAGTACAGTAGTATCTTTTCCGTACTCGGCATCTCTGCGGTATACATAGCAGTTATAGCAGCCTGGGGAGATCTTTGTGCAGCCGTGCCACGGATTCCACGTCACCGTCTCGACAGCGGCGGACGCTTCGGGGAATAATGACAACTGATACATACGCCCGCCGCTCCTTTCCATAGTGGTTATCTATCAGAAATAGTAATTGATGACCGAATCGATCGCTCCTACATATTCATATCCCGACTGCTTGTCAGACATCAAGCTGTAGCTTGTGTCGTTTTTGAACATGGAGAGTTTTCCTTCTCTGTAGGGTTCATCGGTTTTGACAAAAAGCAGCGCGTCTTCTCCGATGCCGTAATCCCTGAAGTTGATACTGTCCGTTGCTTTGATGAAAGAAACTGTGCTTGCTGGTCGTTTTCCCCCGTATGCCTGTGTAGTAGTCAGATTTGTCATAATATTGCTCCTCCTCTTATCCTCTGTTATTAACAGAAATATATTTTTCTATATCTCTTTTGCTTGCAAGATCCTCAGACTCGTCGATCACGCCTATTACCTTGCCGATGTAAAACACATTATCCCAATCGTTGAATGTCATAGTGTCGTAGTTTTCGTTGAATGAGTGAAGACCGTCGCGCTGATACTGCTTGACGTATGTCTCATTGCCGACTATAAAAGCGCCGATGTCGCCCGGATTTGGTTTCGGACAATTCGGATATCTCTGAACGAGCAGCAGATCTCCGCTGTGATAGACAGGTTCCATACTGTCACCGTTGACCGTGAAAACGCAGTCGGCTCTTTCGACTTCCGGTGAGACGTAAAGATATATAGGCTCGTCGCTCTCCTCAAATTCGGTAGGATCTCCGATACCTGCGGCAAGCGATCGGCTGTAGTGTATCAGCTCCCTGATCTTCGGGATCTCCTTCTGCTCCTCAATGTACTTGAGCGACTTTATCGTATTATCCACAACATACTTGTGATCTTCCTCGAGCGATCGGTAATCGCTCAGCAGAAGTTGTTCGCGTTTTGTATAGCGGAGCATAGGATCTGCTATATCGAATAATTCGTAAAGCGTGATCCCAAGAGCTTTGCAAAGAAGCGGCAGGGTGTCAACATCGGGTCGTGATCGTCCGTTCTCCCAGTTACTGATCGAATTGCCGACGACTCCGACTCGTTTTCCAAGCTCCTTTTGTTCAAGTCCGAGCTTTTCGCGGTAATACTTGATACTTCTGCATACCGGTGACGGAGTTTTCTTTTCGTTTGAAGCCATCTTGTTTCGCTTCCTTTCATTTCTGCATGTGTGAAATACTCTTTGATATGATTATAGCAAAAGAAACTGCAAGTGTCAATACAGAATGTATCCGAAAATCTCAAAAACTTGTGATAATAAAACACAAGTGACAAAAACGGGACAGGATGATCTTCGCTAAAAAAAGTTCGGCTGCGATCCCGAACTTACACTGTCTAAAATAAAAAAATCCCCGATACCTTTGAGATATCGGGGAGAGTACATCTTCTGATTAAAGCTCGATGTAGTAGTTATAATTGTAGTTGCTGCCGAAGTTGTTAGCCCAGTACTCTGTGCCGTTTACTCTGTAGCAGATCGCATACTCGAAATTCTCATACTCTTCATAGCTGTTGATATCGCTGATATCAATGTATGTTGTCCAGAGCTCTGTGCCGTCATCGTTAGTGCTGTTGTAGGAGAGAGCCTGATCGCTGTAGGTGTTCCAGCCGTCCGTTGTAAATCTTACGAATACGTTCTTGTTGTAAGCGTAGTTCTGAAGAACAGCGTCGATACGATACTGTGTGTTGTCGTAGGAACGGAAGTTTCTCTTAGCAGCAACAGGTGCTGTGCCGAGCTTTGCGCCTGTGTAGTTCTGACCGTTGTTGTTGTCCCAGTATGTAACGCCGTCTGCAACATACTTGAGAACGTACTGGCAGCCGAGTGTGCCGAATGTTGCCTTCCAGATCTTAGAGCCGTCGCCGAGTGTTGTTACATACTCAGCTTCGGCATCGCGCCAGCCTGCAGCGATGTTAGCGTAGTAGTGAACGTAAACTTCCTGATTCTGTGCGTTGTCCTTAGTCTGGATGTATACCTCGTATGACTCGGAACCCCAGTGGGAGAATGTTACGTCTGCCGAATAGAGGCTTACCTTATCTGTGTAAGCGTTTGCTGTAGTTGTACCTGCGATGCAGAACATGCTGAAGAGTACTGCGAGTGTAAGAAGCATAGCAGCTGCTCTGTTTGCCTTGAATGTCTTTTTCATTTTGATCTCCTCCATTTTGTTATGGACTGTTAACTAAGGGTTTTGTCTGTTCCCTTGGTGCGAGTATATAGTAACAGATGAGAAACCAAAAATCAAGCATTTTCAGACAATCTTCTTTTTAATCTATCTATTGGGTAAATTGAACTAATTATATATTGAGAATTTGTGCAACGTTACATTTTGATTGGTCAACTTACCTAACACGACCAACCTGTGTTTGTGCATAGATGCCATACAAATGTGTGGAGATGATATTTTATAAAGAATATAAAAGACAAATCTTTCCCATTTGTTCAATGCAGTAAGTTAACAAAATATAACAATTTACGATCGGAACGTTCTTGGCATATCTGTTTATCTGAACCATTTATCCGCCGCAGTAGGTCTGTCATAACCCCAGTCTTCGGGGACAGCTTCGGCAGTCTTTAAAAATCCGTTCTTTTCGAGAACTCTTTCGGACGCTTGATTTTCTATCATCGTACTGGCTGTGATTATTTCTATATCGGTATTTGAATAAAGATAATCTACCATAAGAGCGACAGTCCTTGTAGCGATGCCTTTTCCCCAGAACTTAGGGGAAAGCCTGTAGCCGATACACGTTTTTTGTATCGACTCTTTATAACCGTAAAATTCCGCAAGTCCGCACAATGCTCCGCTGTCCTGAAGTACGATCCCGATATCAGAGATTCTTTTTCCTTAAAGCTCTTTTCGTAAAGCTCATATATCATAACTTTCATATCTCTGTATTGCTGCTCAAACAAAAAGGTAGGCAGGTATTGGTAGACATTTTTGTCATTTGAAAATTCGGCTAAGAATTCAGCGTCACTGTATTCCAGCTTTTTTAGTACTATCATTTCATCTTTTAACATCGGTATTTCCGAGAATAGTTTAATCATACGATCATCTCCCTTTCCTATTATAGCACATTTTCTGCGATCTGCTTATATATCTTAGAATTTGATTAAAAAAACATTAGATCTTGATTAAACTGTGGAACCGGATACTTTTATGATGTATAATAAGCCTGATGAATATGAAAACAAGCTCATGTGATCGTTACTGCAGGTACTCAGAGCGACACGGCGGAAGGTAATGACTATGTTAAAATATCCTATATTGTTAGTTCACGGAATGGGTTTTCGAGACAACGGTATAATCAATTATTGGGGACGGATACCGAAGATATTTACAGACGACGGGAACGAGGTCTTCTACGGCGGTCAGGACAGCAACGGTACGATCGAGGACAATGCACAGATGCTCAGACGACGTATCAGAAGTCTGATCCGAGAAACAGGCTCCGAAAAGCTCAACGTGATAGCCCACTCAAAGGGCGGAATGGATATGCGCTACGCTATTTGTCAGCTCGGTATGGATAGATACGTTGCCTCGCTGACTACGATCAACACACCGCACAACGGTTCAGGATCCATTGATAAGGTACTTATGCTGCCTTCTCCTCTCATCAGGTTTGCAGGCGGCTGCTCCGACTTGTGGCTGAGATTGCAGGGAGATAAAAACCCGAACGCATACAAGGTCTTTCAGTCGTTCTCTACGGAATACGCAAAGAAATTCAACGAAGAAAATCCCGACTTCCCCGATATCTATTATCAAAGCTATGCCTGCGTTATGAAAAACAGCCTGAGCGATATTGTGATGATGATACCTCATGCAATAGTAAATGCTTTTGAGGGTGAAAATGATGGTCTTCTCACCCCGGAAGCCGTAAAGCACGGCGACTTCAAGGGCGTTGTCCGCAGCAATTCTGTAAGAGGTATCTCGCACTGTGACGAGGTCGATATGCGCCGCCGCAGATTTACCAAAAGACAGGGAGACGGAGTGTCCGATATTCTTGATATGTATCGTGAGATACTGCAAACATTAAAAGAAAAAAATCTGTGAAAATAAGTCGGAATGACAGCTTCAAAACGAATAGACAAGCTGACTGCGGCACCCTTCCTGTTAAAGGTCGGGTGCTGTTTTCGTTATTCTGACTAAATTGACGGACAATTTTTTTATGCTTCGACATATTGACACGGTGTCACAATAAATGTATAATAATTATAACGACACAATGTCAATATATCTTTTACAGATCGAGGAGAGATGACTTATGAAGAGATTACCGAAAATAGCTCTCGGAGCATGGGCGTGGGGAAATGACGGAACATTCGGCGGCGAGCTTTCATCGGAAACGCTTCGCCCGATATTTGATACGGCAATGAAAAACGGACTCAACCTCTGGGATACTGCTTACGCTTACGGTATGGGAACATCGGAAAAGGTACTTGCGGGATTTGTCAGAGAGCTTCCGAGAGACGCTTACCTGATCTCGGATAAGTTCACTCCGCAGTGCGCCGACGGCAGCTCACCGAATGCAATGAGCGATATGATCGGTATGCAGCTTGAGCTTATGGGACTCGACAGCTTTGATATTTATTGGATCCACAACGTATGGGACGCACCGAAATGGACACAGGAGCTTGCAAAGTATTATGAGGGCAAGGAGAATGTTCCGCTGCTCGGCGTTTCTAATCACAACCTTGCAGAGATCAAGCAGGCTGATGAGATCTTAAAGTCGCATGGACTAAAGCTGTCTGCCGTTCAAAATCATTACAGTCTTATCAACCGTTCTTCTGAGAAATCCGGAATACTTGATTATTGCAGAGAGAATGACATTACATTTTTCTCGTATATGGTACTTGAGCAGGGCGCTCTCTCGGGCAAGTATGACACATCTCATCCGATGCCTGACGGTTCTGCAAGAGCGCAGACCTACAATCCCGTTCTCGATAAGCTCGAGATACTGAACACAGAGCTTAAGAGACTTGCCGATAAATACTCGGTCGGCGCGGCGCAGATACCTGTTGCGTGGGCGATCGCGAAGGGAACGCTTCCGATCATCGGCGTTACAAAGACGAGCCACGTTGAAGACGCAGTAAAGGCTGCTGATGTTGTTCTGAGCAGCGAAGAGACAGCGGAGCTTGAAGCGCTTGCGGACAGTCTCAACATCAATGCGATCCGTTTTTGGGAAAAGGAGATGAAGTGATATGAAAAAGAATATCGGAGCAGTTTTGGCGCTCTATCCATGCCCCGTAATAGTAGTGGGCGCTATGGTTCAAGGTAAGCCGAGCTGGACGCTTGCAGCTCATGCGGGCATCGTTGCTCACTCACATCTTATGGTGTCGCTCGTTTCGGCGCATTATATCAACAAGGGGATACGTGAGAACAAGGTCTTTTCTGTAAACATCGTTGACGCATCGTGGCTTAAAGAAGCCGATAAAATGGGAATTGTCAGCGGAAACAAAACAGACAAGTCGGGCGAATTTGCATATTCAATCGGAGAAAACGGCGCTCCGCTGATCGACAAGGCTAAGGTGTCGATTGAGTGCGAAGCGGACGGAAACTACGAGCTTGAACATTTCGATAATTTTATCAGCAAGATACTTGCGACATATGCCGATGAAGAAGTCCTGAATGAACAGGGAAAGATCGACTATCACACGTTCAAGCCTGCGCTTTTCGAGTTTCCAACGTATGAATACTTTGCCGCAGGAGAAAAACTGGGCGACTGCGGGAAGATGAATAAAGAATGATAAGATCACAGAATACGAGTAATTGAAAGGGGATCTCTTGTATGAAAAGGACAGTTCTTTTGATTGCGGCATTACTTTGCGTTTTCTGGCTCTCAGCCTGCGGCAGTGCGCAGAAAAGCGAGGTATCGGCGCAGGGAGATGTGTCATCTGCAATGTCAAAGCAGGAGACGACGGAAAGCGCGAAAGTCTCTGAAGACTCCGAAGCCGCGAATGCAATTTCATCGACCGATGCGTCAGACAGCAAAACAGAGAGTAAGTCGGATATCAAAACCGAAAAGATCGACTCGGAAGACAGCGAGACGGTCGTCAGCGAAAGCAGCAGTATTGCTTCCGTTTCCGAGGAGACGGCTTCGGATAATACCGTGGTGGTGTACTTCTCGGCAACAGGTACTACTCGCGGCGTTGCAGAGCGTATCGCTTCTGTTACAAATGCCGATCTATACGAGATAGTCCCTGCTGAACCGTACAGCGATGCCGATCTCGACTGGAACGACAAAGACAGCCGCACTACTCTTGAAATGAACGATCCCGATATCCGCCCTGCGATCGCAGATGATACTATAGATCTCAGCGGATATACGACGGTATATATCGGTTATCCGATATGGTGGGGAGACGCTCCGCGAATTATGAGTACGTTCGTAGAGTCCCACAGCTTCGACGGTATGACGGTTATACCGTTCTGTACATCGGGCGGCAGCAGTATAGGAAGAAGCGGAGATAACCTCGCATCTCAGGCGGGCAGCGGCAACTGGCTCCCGGGCGACAGGCTTGACGGCGGGATCTCGGAGGAAGAGATAGAAAACTGGATAAGCGGATCATAATAGGGAGTGATCGTCATGAAGACAAAGACAAGCAATACCATAAAAAGAGCAGTCGATGTCATATTGACGATCCTTCTGCTTTTTCTGACAGCGTATCAGGTGACGGGAGAAATGCTGCATGAGTGGTTCGGAATCGCAATGACTGTCCTGCTGATCGTACATCATGTGCAAAACAGAAAATGGTACGGCGCATTGTTCAAAGGAAAGTACAATCCGTACCGCATTACCCTGACTGCTCTAAATACGCTTTTGCTTTTGTCGATAGCTATGACAGCGCTCAGCGGAATGTCTATGAGCTGTCATGCGGTACCGTTTATGTACGGCTTTATAGATGTTATGACGGCAAGACGTCTTCATCTTGCTGTGTCATACTGGACGTTCATCTTTATGGGCGTTCACATAGGGCTGCATATCAGGACTATGACCGCAAAGCTCGGCGAAAAAAAGACGATGATCCTGAACATCGTATTCACGATCTTGTCGGGCGCAGGGCTGTGTCTGTTTCTGCGAGCAGGGATAGTGAACTATATTCTTTTCAGAACGCACTTTGCTTTCCTCGATTACGAGACTCCGAAGTGGCTCGTTATATTTGAAAACCTTGCAATGCTCCTTTTCTGGGCGCTGATCGGGTATACAGCCGCTCTCATATCACAGAAAAAGGGTGAAAAATACACTGCAAAACCGCTTTTGCTGCCGACCGCTGCCGTTTTTATCGGCGTACTGCTTTATCTTGCTTAAAATAAAAAATTACCCCGAAAATGAGGTGCAACGTATTATGAAGATAGTTATACTTTTTGCAAGTCCGAATTCAAACGGTTCAACGAGCATTCTTGTGAACAGCTTTAAAAGCGGCGCACAGGAAAGCGGCCACAGCGTTGAGATCATTGACGTATGTCGGCTGAAGATCTCTCCTTGTACAGGCTGTGTTGCCTGCGGTTATGAGGGAGAATGTGTTCAGCATGACGATAACGGCAAGATCAGGAATAGCCTTCTGTCGTGTGATATGGTCGTTTTCGCAACGCCTCTTTATTATTATGGTATGTCGGCTCAATTGAAAGCTGTTATTGATCGTTTTTGCGCTTATAACAGCAGTCTGAACAGAAGACATCTGAAATCGGCTCTGCTTGCCGTTGCGTGGAACACCGCAGACTGGACGTTTGAAGCGCTCTCGGTTCATTATAAAACTCTCGTTCGTTACATTGGTCTCGAGGATATGGGTATGGTGCTTGGTTTCGGCTGCGGAACGCCTTCAATGACAAGATCGGGAAAATATCCCAAGGCCGCTTACGATCTTGGCAGATCGCTGTAAGGGAGGGTAACAGAATGAAAAAAAGAATCTTTTCTGCTGTTATGATCGCTGCTGTTTCAGCCGTTTTGTTTCCGCTTTTTGTATCTGCCGAAACGAGTGGACCGACAAATGATATGTACGGCGACATTGATTACGATGGTATAATATCTTCTGCGGACGCATTGCAGGTGCTGCGCTGCAGTGTCGGAACAGACGAGTATGATACTGTGCAGCAGGGCCTGTCGGATATTGACGACGACGGGAGTATCACAGCATCCGATGCTCTCGATATCCTGCGGTACAGCGTCGGTCTGAGCGTTGAGACTAAGGTCGGACGAGATGTAGACGGCTCACAAAAAACGGATCAAAAGAAAACACTTGTGGCGTACTTCTCCCGAACGGGAAATACAGAAACAGTGGCGGACTATATAATCGAGCTGACAAACGCAGACAGATTTGTGATCGAGGCGGCAGACCCGTATTCCGATGCCGATATAGAGTATAATAGCGACTGCCGCGCAAACCGCGAGCAGAATGACAAATCAGTACGACCCGAGATCAAAGGTAAAATAGACGATATATCACAATACGATACGATCTATCTCGGCTACGCAATATGGTGGGGGCAGGAGCCTCGGATAATTGATACCTTCCTGGAGAGCTACGATTTTTCCGATATTACTGTTATACCGTTCTGTACTTCGGCAAGCTCAGGCATTTCCGCAAGCGAACGCAATATCAGAGAACTTGGTGTTGAGTTCGGTGAATTAAAGACGGGAAGACGTTTTGCGATAGGCAGCACGAGGGAGCAGATCTCCGAGTGGGTCGGGGAAATATCTCCGACAAGGCAGAGCGACGTTGTATATGCGCACATCGGTGAAAATACGCTGCCGATAAAGCTTGAAGACAATTCCTCGGCAAGAGCGTTTGAAGAACTGCTGAAAAACGGTGATCTGACTTTGAAAATGGACGATTACGGGAATTTTGAGAAAGTAGGCGAGCTCGGTTTTGCGCTTGAGAGAAACGACGAGGATATAACCACCGTTCCAGGCGACTTAATTCTTTATCAAGGTGATAAGATAACTATTTATTATGATATCAACAGCTGGAGCTTTACAAGGCTCGGACATATACAGGGTAAATCGCAGGAGGAACTCAGATCAATACTCGGAAGCGGAAGCGTTACCGTGATATTCAGTCTCAGATAATGTATCACATAACACCGCTCCGATCGGGGCGGTGCATCGTTATATTCCGGGCAGAATAATGTGCGCTCGCACGATCTGAAGATCGGACGTTTTTGAGATATCACACCTGAGCCATAATACAAAGTCGATTCAAAGATGACATTTATGTCAGCCGGTCTCGTCTGTATTTGTGTTGCATTGAGTCATATTGTGTGATATAATACGGGTAATATGTTTATAAACCTGAAGAAAAGAGCTGCGGGACAGCCTGACGAAGCTGCCTGACAAAAATACCGATCGGAGTCTGAAAAATGCTGCGTTCGGTCAAGCTTTACACGAATACAGAAAGGTTGGTCGATGGATATGAAAAAGTATTTCGGAAAGTTCCTCTGCCTGATCGCTGCAGCGGCGATCTTTGCGGGGACGTTCCAATTTGCTGCCGCAGCCGATGGGGCAGATGCGATACACGGCAGCTTCGGTGATTACGATTACGAGCTGCTCGACGACGGCACGGTATCTGTCACATATTACAGGGGACACGACTCGGACGTGAAGCTGCCAAATCTCATAGACGGCAAACCTGTAACGCAGATAGCAAGAGGAGCATTTGCTGCCTGCTCTGCAATAAAAAGCGTAACGATCCCCGACTCTGTTACAAAGATCTGCAGCAGCGCATTTGCCGTTTGCGATTCGCTTGAATATGTGAGTATCCCCGACAGTGTGACCGAAATCGAAATGGACGCATTCTATCTGACAAAGTGGATCGACAGCTTTGAAGGTGATTTTTTGATCGCAGGCAAAGGTATACTTTTGAAATATAAGGGAGACAGCCCGAGTGTGGTCATTTCTGATAATGTCCGTGTAATAGGCTGCGGCGCTTTGTCGGATCATACCGAGCTTAAAAGCGTGACTATACCCGATTCGGTCGAAATCGTGGACGCTCTTGCTTTTTATCATACAGGTCTTGAAAAGGTCACGATACCCAATTCCGTTACGAGGATAGGAGAAAGCGCGTTCAGCCGATGCAGCGGTCTTACAAGCATTTTTATCCCGTCCACAGTAAAGGAGATCGGAGAAAGCGCATTTTCATTGTGCGATGAATTAACTGCGGAATGCCGCCGGGGTTCCGCAGCAGAAGCATATTGTAAGGAGAATGATATCCCGTTTGAAGCAAGCGAGGGAGAGGACCTTCCGCCCGAAAAAGAGGAGCCAAAACCGACACGCACGGGTGATATCGACGGCGACGGAGAGATAACCTCCAACGACGCTTTGATGATACTTCGCTCAAGCGTGGGTGCGTTTGAGCTGACTCAATCGCAAAAATCTGCTGCCGACACTGACTCGGACCGTGAGATAACGTCAAATGACGCATTGAAGGTGCTGCGGTTCAGTATCGGAGCGATCGTCTCGTTCGATCAATAAAAGCAAAAATAAACGGTGCGATGTTTACTGCTTTTGCAGAACACCGCACCGTGTTTTTTTATTTATCTTACGCAGACCTTGGACAGATACTCGTCTGCTTCTTTTTCTGTAGCCAGACTCATTACCTTTGCGCAGACCTCGTCAGCCTCCTGCTTTGTCCACTTGGAGATGCACTTTCTTACCTTCAGAACGGACGGCGCCGATACGCTGAATTCAGTCAGACCGAACGACATCAGCAGCGGTATCATCTGCGGATTTGCAGCCGCCTCACCGCACATGCCTACAGGTATCCCCTCGGCTCTGCCGCACTCGATAGTGCGCTTTATCATACGAAGTACGCTCGGCTGGAGCGCTGAGTAGAGGTACGAAACATCGCTGTTTCCGCGATCGCATGCCATGGTGTAGCCCGTAAGGTCGTTTGTTCCGATGCTGAAGAAGTCGGATTCCTTCGCAAGCACGTCTGCGAGTACAGCAGCCGCAGCAGTCTCGACCATGATTCCTACAGGGATCTTCTCGTTAAATTCCGCATTCTCGGCGCGAAGCTCTGCTTTGCATTCTTCAACGAGAGCCTTGCCATCTCTGACCTCATCAACGCAGGTAACGAGCGGGAACATTATCCTTACATCTCCGAATGCGCTTGCTCTGAGAATAGCTCTGATCTGTACCTTGAACATATCGCGGTTCTTTAAGCAATAGCGGATCGCACGGAAGCCCATGAACGGATTTTCTTCCTTTGCAAGACCCATATAGGGTATATCCTTGTCACCGCCGATATCAAGTGTTCTTATGATAAGAGGCTTTCCCTTGACAATGAGCGCGGCCTTCTTGTATGCTTCAAACTGTTCCTCTTCGGTCGGCATCGCAGTTCTGTCCATAAAGAGGAATTCAGTCCTGAACAGACCGACGCCCTCTCCATCGCACTCCATCGCCTTGACAGCGTCGGCAGGCTTTCCTATATTGCAGACAAGCTCGTATTCCTCGCCGCTTGCCGATTTTGTGGAAACGCCCCTGAACTTTTCAAGTTCCTTGCGCTCCGCTATAAAATCGCTGCGCTTTTTTGTGTATACATTTGTCTGTTCCTCGTCCGGATCGGCGATTACTTCGCCCGAGCTTCCGTCAACGATCACGCACTGGTCGTTTTTGAACAGGGAAGCGGCATCGGGAACGCTCAGCACGGCGGGGATCTCCAGTGCCCTTGCGAGGATAGCGGAGTGAGAAGTCTTGCCGCCTGTCTCGGTTATGATGCCGACGATGTTGTCCTTGTTGATGCCCGCTGTCACGGAAGGAGTAAGCTCCCTTGCGACAAGTACCGTCCCTGCGGGTGCTTCGCTGACCTTTACCTCTTTGATACCGAGGAGAATGCTCAGCACACCCGTCTTGATATCGCGGACATCGGCAGCGCGCTGCTTCATCATTTCGTCATCGGCAGCCGAGAACATCTGAATGAACATATCGCACATGGTTTCGAGCGCACTCTCTGCGCACTGTCCGCCCTTTATCAGCGCCTCGATCTCACCTCTTAGGTACGGGTCGTTTATCATCGTGATATGACCCGTCATGATCTCGGCTTCTTTATCGCCTGCTGATTTTCTCAGCGCTTCGGCCTGAGCTTCGGTGTTCTCTATGAATTCCTTCACTGCGCCGTTAAATCTCTCTGTTTCGGCTTCCGTGTCGGTGATCGTTCTCGGTGTGTATTCGAGAGAGTGTTCCTCTATGACCAATACCTTACCGATGCCGATACCGTCGGATGCAGCTGTACCTTTTATCATACATATCACCTCTTTTGGAAAGCTGTAACGGACTTCGTCATTATTCGCCGAATCCGCTCTCTATCATTGCGCCTGCTTCTGCGAGTGCTTCGTTTTCCTTTTCACCGTCGCAGATAACATCAATAACGCTGCCGACCTTGATGCAGGCTGCCATAATGTTCATAAGGCTCTTTGCGTTGATCTGCTTGTCGTTGAAGCTGATCGTTACATTGCAGGGATACTTCATCATCGCTGCTGCAAATGTTGATGCGGGGCGCATATGGAAGCCCTGAGCGTTCGAGATAGTGAATGTCTTTTTTACCATAATGATACTCTCCTTTTTTGGGGCGATGCCCGTTTTTTGATGTAGATGTCAGTTGTGCCGCCGACCGGGATTTGCCTTATGATCTGCAAAGCCGCGATCGGCAGCTTTAAGATGTTTCGTTTATTAATCTTTGTCTATCGGCTTTTTGAGTATAGCAAGGAGCAGCATTCCGACTGCCGAGCCGATGATCAGAGCAAGGATATAAAGTAAAGGATTACCGATAGTTGGTATTACAAAAATACCGCCGTGAGGAGCCATAAGCGTACAACCGAACAGCCAGGAAAGACCGCCTGCTACCGCTGCGCCGACTGCGCAGGAGGGAATGACCTTGAGCGGGTAGGATGCAGCATAGGGGATAGCGCCCTCTGTGATGAACGAAAGACCCATGATGTAGTTTACAACGCCGTTCTTTCTCTCGTCTGCTGTCCATCTGTTCTTGAAGAACGTTGTCGAAAGAGCGATCGCTATGGGAGGAACCATGCCGCCGATCATAACGGACGCCATAATCTGATAGCATACTGTCTGAACTGCGGGATCGGTTGTCGTTGCTGCTGTGGTGAGCATACCCGTTCCGAAGACGTAGGCTGCCTTGTTGAACGGACCGCCCATATCTATCGACATCATTGCGCCGAGGATACAGCCGAGGAGGATACCGAGATTATGGTCGCTAAGCCATGTAAGACCGTTGTTAAGTCCCGTATTGATAATTGCCATGATCGGGTTTACTGCGCACATCATAACGCCGACCATTCCGAGACCTGCAAGAGGATAGAGAAGTACGGGCTTGATGCCTTCGAGAGCCTGCGGAAGTTTTTCACAGAGCTTCTCAAAGAGCTTCATAAGCCAGCCTGCGAGGAAACCTGCGAGCAGCGCGCCCAGGAAGCCGGAGGGGATAGTCGAAGATGCGCCGGGATCGGCAAATGTAGCGCCGTTTGACGCAAGCAGTCCGCCGACAATACCAACAAGAAGACCGGGACGGTCTGCGATAGACATTGCAATGAAGCCTGCAAGCAGCGGAAGCATAAAGTTGAATGCATAGCCTCCTATCGTCTTGAACCATGCGGCAACAGGTGTGACAGAACCGAATGCACTGTTTCCTGCGGCCTGAACACCGTTTGCAGCGTCGATCAGGAATGCGATCGCAATGAAGATACCGCCTGCTACCACGAACGGAAGCATGTGCGATACGCCGTTCATGAGATGCTTATAAAGACGACGGCCCATACCCTCGGAGGTGCCTGTGTCTGTGCTCTCTGCCTTTTTATCGGAGTGGAAGATCGGAGCTTCTTTGTTGATGATCTTGTTGATAAGCTCTTCGGGCTTGTGTATGCCGTCGGCTACCTTCGTCGAATAGACGGGCTTTCCGTCAAAGCGGGCAGTTTCTACGCTCTTGTCGGCTGCGATGATGATTCCCTCACAGTTTGCGATATCCTCTGCTGTGAGAACATTCTTGGCGCCGCCCGAACCGTTTGTCTCGACCTTGATAGATACTCCCATTTTTTCTCCTGCCTTGTTGAGAGCCTCGGCAGCCATGTATGTGTGTGCGATACCTGTCGGGCAGGCGGTCACAGCGAGTACACGGAACCCCTTTTCTTCGGCAGGCGTATCTTCCTTTTTAGCTTCATCGGGGAACTTCTCGGCTTCCTTTGCGTCGATGAGCTTTAAGAACTCATCGGCGTTCTTTGCACTTTTAAGACCCGCAGTGAAGTCCTCGTCCATCAGTAGCTGCATAAGCCGTGCAAGAACTTCGAGATGAACGTCGCCGTCAGTCGTCGCTGCGATCATGAAGAGAAGCTTGCAGGGCTGACCGTCGGGCGAGCCGTAGTCAACGCCGTCGGGTACGGTGATCGCCGTGAGCGCGGGTGCTTTTACAGCTTCGCTCTTGGCGTGTGGAATAGCAATCTCCATTCCGATAGCTGTCGTGCCCATTTCTTCGCGCTTGAGGATTCCCTCTTTGTATGCCTTGACATCACTCAGACTTCCGCACTTTTCGTGCAGGGAGATGAGCTTGTCGATAGCAGCGCTCTTGTCGGCAACGGACACGCCGACTGCGATTCCTTTTTTCTTTAACAGATCGGTAATACGCATTTTGTTATCCTCCTTTTTGGTATATTTGGTATATATGGGTTGCTGTATATTATCCGAGCTTTTTCATAAGCTCTGCGATCTTCTCTTTTGTTGCAAGTCCGCTTGAAAATGCCGTTGCATTTCCGCACGCACTTCCGAGCTTCAGCGCGTATTCGTAGTCTCCGCCCTTTTCACAGGCTGCGATAAATCCCGCAACCATCGAGTCTCCGGAACCTACCGTATTTATTACTTTTTCTTTAAGTACTCCGCAGGTGTGCTGATTTCCGTATTCGTCAACAAGCATTGCGCCTTCGCCGCCCAATGATATAAGAACATTTCTCGCTCCCATTTCCTGAAGCTTCAATGCGTACTTTACTATATCTTCACGAGTTTTTACCTCGGCGGAAAATATCTCGGAAAGCTCCTGACGGTTCGGCTTGATAAGAAACGGCTTGTACTTAAGCGAGTTGACAAGCAGCTTTTTAGTTGCGTCCACAACTATTCGGATATTTTTGCCTTCAAGTCTTTTAAGGATACGCTCGTATGTGTCGTCGGGGAGAGTATTCGGAACGCTTCCCGCAAGCACGATCGTGTCGCCGTCCTTGAGCCTGTCAAGCTTTATCATAAGACGCTGAAGCTCGTCGTCCTCGATATGAGGTCCCTGAGCATTGATCTCCGTTTCGGCGTCTGCCTTGATCTTGACGTTGACTCTCGATACTCCGCTGCGAAGACGAATAAAGTCGGTGAGGATCCTGTCGTTCCTGATGCCGTTTTCGATCGCCTCTCCCGTGAAGCCCGCCGTAAAGCCGAATGCTGTGCTGTCGATATCAAGCTCCGCAAGTACGCACGATACATTGATTCCCTTGCCTCCGAAATAGTATTCCTCCGATGTAGTCCTGTTTGTAATTCCGTTTACAAATTTGTCGAGCCGTACAATGTAGTCGATAGACGGATTGAGCGTAACGGTATATATCATTGCAATACCTCCTTGATGACCGTTTTTTCTGCGAACGCGCGGTCGGTTATTTTGTCTGTTATAATGCAGCATCTTGACAGATCGGAAAAAGTGATAGCGCTGACGACCCGGAATTTCGAGCTGTCAGAAAGCACGAATGATGTATATGCCTTCTCTGTCGCCTTTCGTTTAACAAGTGCCTCTTCTATATCGGGAGTTGTGAAGCCCGCTTCAAGATCTATCCCGTTTGTCCCAAGAAAAGCCTTTGTGAAATTGAAGTTCTCAATGCTCCTCAGCGCTTCAGCTCCGACCGCAGCTTCTGTGATTGGTTTTATCCTTCCTCCTATGATATAGACATTCAGCCCCTTGCGGACAAGTCTCTGAGCCTGCGCCACTCCGTTTGTAACGTATGTCGCTTTTTTGTTGTCTATGTGCTCAGCAAGCAGTGCGGTTGTCGTTCCCGAATCTATGTATACGAGATCATCGTCATAGATCAGCCGTGAAGCATAAAGTGCGATCCTGTTTTTTTCCTCGACCATTATGCTTTCGCGGACTGCGAGCTTCTCTTCCATTACGCCCGAAGTGCGCTTGATCGAGGTAGCTCCTCCGAACACCTTGTTGAGCCGTCCTTCCTTTGCAAGAGCGTTAAGATCACGCCGTATGGTCGATTCAGATGTTTCCATCAGGGCTGCGAGCTCCGTGACCGTGACTGCGTTTTGTTTATTGAGCAGATCCAGAATAGTCCTGTATCGTTCCTGTGTAAGCACTTTCGATCACCTCTTGTATAAATTATAACACTAATTTGAGCAAAGTCAAGCAAAATCAATCAAATTCGTTAAAAAATAATATACAAATATTATGATCTCTTTTTGTGTTTAATCACGGTTTCGGCAGCGAAGCAGCGTATTATTCCGCAATGGAGGCTATCTTCGTCAAAAATGCGCAAATTTGAGCAGCTTATGATCTTTCTCAACAGACCCGGTGCGAAAATCAATCGTCAATTTGAAGAAAGCCGTATTACAGTACGCTGACCGTTCGGGAAAAGCTTTGTCTGGGATAATATTTAAGGAGACACTGATTAAAGCGAGTGCTCATATTGCGCCGTCAGATTTTTAGGCAAATTGTTTGAAAAAACCGAAGGTTGCGGGTCT
>ONIC01000160.1 GCA_900317815.1 uncultured Eubacteriales bacterium
TATCACTCCGAATATGTTCAACTACAAGACTCATGCAGATGCAGACTCTCTGTTCAACACACCTCCCTGCTATACGATCTACATCGCAAAGCTCGTTATGGAGTGGATCAAGAACGACATCGGCGGCCTTGAGAAGATGAAGGAGCGCAACGAGAAGAAGGCAGAGATCCTCTACAACTTCCTCGACAGCTCCAAGATGTTCAAGGGCACAGTCGTTGCCGAGGACAGATCGCTGATGAACGTTCCGTTCGTAACAGGCGACGCTGATCTCGACGCTAAGTTCGTTAAGGAAGCAACAGAGGCAGGCTTCGTAAACATCAAGGGTCACAGATCCGTCGGCGGCATGAGAGCTTCCATCTACAACGCAATGCCGATCGAGGGCGTTGAGAAGCTCGTTGAGTTTATGAAGGCTTTCGAAGAGGCTAATTCGTAATTTCGCAGTTTATTCGTGATATCGGGAGCGCAGTCGTATGCGCCCCGATTTCCGATATTATTCAACATACAATATGGAGATGAAATAACAATGTACAACGTTCTCAAACTTAACAAGATCGCTCAGGTTGGCATTGACAGACTCGGAACAAATTATCAGGCTTCCGACGAGTGCGCTAATCCCGACGCAATTCTCGTTCGTTCGGCTTCCATGCACGATATGGATCTTCCCGACGGACTCAAGGCTATCGCTCGCGCAGGCGCAGGCACAAACAACATTCCGATCGAAAAGTGCACAAAGGCAGGCATCGCAGTTTTCAATACTCCCGGTGCTAACGCCAACGCCGTTAAGGAGCTTGTTATCGCAGGTATGCTCCTCTCTTCGAGAGACGTTCTCGGCGGTATCGAGTGGGCAAAGGGCCTCAAGGGCAACGGCGATCAGGTCGGCAAGATGGTAGAGAAGGGCAAGAGCCAGTTCGCGGGCAATGAAATCAAGGGCAAGACGCTCGGCGTTGTAGGTCTCGGTGCTATCGGCGCTCTCGTTGCAAACGCAGCGGCAGCTCTCGGTATGAATGTTATCGGCTACGATCCGTTCCTTTCCGTTGAAGGCGCGCTCAAGCTCGATCCCTCCGTTACTTACACAGCAAAGATTGACGATATCTACGCTGCAAGCGATTTCATCACACTGCACCTCCCGCTCAATGACAAGACAAAGGGCACGATCTGCAAGGAGACTATCGCAAAGATGAAGAACGGCGTTCGCATCATGAACTTCGCAAGAGACGGTCTTGTAAATTCGACAGACCTTCTTGAGGCGCTCAACGATGAGAAGATCGCTAAGTACGTTACAGACTTCGCAACAGACGATATCCTCGGTGAGAAGAACGTTATCGCAATGCCTCACCTCGGTGCGTCCACGGCAGAGTCCGAGGACAACTGCGCAGTTATGGCTGCAGACGAGATCAAGGCTTATCTCGAGAACGGTTCTGTTATCAATTCCGTGAACCTCCCGAATCTCAAGCTCGGTCCCGTAAACGGCGCAAGAGTATGCATTATCCACGAGAACAACGGCTCTATTCTCCCGAACCTCACAGCTACGTTCACAAGCACAACTGCTGTTGAGAGCAGAACAAGAGGCGACGTTGCTTACACGGTGATCGACACAGACGGCGACATCAGCCCCGATCTTCCGTTCATCGACGGCGTTATCAAGGTAAGGATCATCCACTGATGACCTGCTGACAGAACTATTCGCGGGGCGGTCGATCAGACTGCCCCGTTTTTTCTACACTACAGAAGAAGGCTTTGATTATGGATAGTAAAAAAAGATCGGTAAAATTCTATGCATTGATCCCCGCAATACTGCTTATCTTTCTTTTTGGCTGTTCATCGGTAAGCGAGCTTGAAGATGCCGCTCTGTATTATACCGATATCACATCGGAACAGGAGTTTTTTACCGATACACAGGAGGATATTTCAGAGATATCTTCGCAGACAGAAAGCGTTCGGACGGGAACGTCGCAGAAGCCGCAGGAAAGCGACAGCGGAGAGTCTTCCGATGAAATGAAGGCGAGCAGAGCTTCCGGGAAGGAGAGGCAGGGGAGCTGTTCATCAAAAAAAGAGCGCAGCTCTTCGTCAAAGAAAAGCAGCTCTCAGTCAAAAACTCAGTCACAAACGTCGGGCAGCGGCGATGTCAAGTATTACACTTTCGCAAGCGACAAGCTTTTAGACCAGCATTTTGCAAAGCACAACGATGATTTCGGCTATGCGAATACCGATGAGTACGTTGACGGGGCAAATCGGGTCATCAACGATAAGAATTCGCTGCACAAGCTCGAAGCTGAGGACGGCGACGATGTTTATTATCTTGAAAGCACTAATGAGATAGTGATTGTGGCAAAGAGGGGGTTTATAAGGACGTACTTCAAGCCGAGGCGCGGTATCGACTATTACAACGATCAGTGACTGCGCAGAGATAATAAAAAAAGTAGGGCAAAGTTCTTGACAAATGTTTTTTTGAATGATATAATGAATAAGCGTTGTGAATGGACCATTAGCTCAGTTGGTTAGAGCAACCGGCTCATAACCGGTTGGTCCGGGGTTCGAGTCCCTGATGGTCCACCAAA
>ONIC01000017.1 GCA_900317815.1 uncultured Eubacteriales bacterium
AAAAAGATGCAAGCAAGATGAGTGCACCACAGGCACTTCCTTCGGTCGCTCAGTCCGAAGGACGTGATTTAATCAGTGGCTCCTTAATCGTGCGTATTTCGGAGTTGACTTGCAGCGTATGTGTATAATTTTAGAGGGAAGCCGCTCTTGCGGAGTGAAAGTATCGATCCGTAATACCTGACAGTGGAATTGTCTGCACCCGCATAGGTTCCCTTTATTGTTGACACGCAAAACAGCAAAGTATAAACAAAACGGCGAGCAAGAGTTATCCTGCCCGCCGTTTTCTATATGGATATTTCGCTTCCGCTGTGAAGTGCGCAAAGCTGAGCACCCATGATATTTTTCATTATGCCGAATGCCTCGATCCCCGTACAGTGACCGCTGTAAAAGATCGTGTTTTTCCGTGACAGCTCCCGTGCCGTCTGTGTTATTACCTCAAGCTCCTCTTTTGTGTATTCACCCTCGCGCTTCATCATGTGAAAACCGCTGACAACAAAGTCGGGATCATTTCCGAAAAGCTCTTTGTATCTGTCGAGAATGTTAAGTATCCCGTTGTGGGCGCAGCCCGAGAGCAGCAGCCGTTTGTCTCCCTGCGAAATGACGAGACACTGCTCGTGCGAGAAGTCGTCCTGTACCTTTTTCCCGTTCCGAACGCAAAGCAGCCTGCGGTTGCCCTGAGGATAACAGCGCCTGCCTTTTATGCCGGAAAATATGAAAAGCTCGTCGTCAAGCTTTATATCGCCATCGATCAGCCGGACATTCGGTAGACCGAGGATATCCATGTCGATGCCGATGTACCGTTCGCCGTTGTAATGAGGTTCTGCGGAAGAACTCTGCATTATGATCTGCGCACTGTGATTTATCTTTGTGAAAGGTAGAATACCGCCCGAATGATCGTAGTGACCGTGACTCAGTATCACGGTGTCGATCTGCGAGAGATCTATACCGAGCGCCGCAGCATTTTTTACTACAGCGTCGGTCTGACCCGTGTCAAGAAGCAGCTTGTGCATTTCGGTTTCAATGAAGATGCTCAGCCCGTGCTCTGCGATGCAGCACGGCGCGCCGCAGGTGTTTTCAACAAGAGTTACGAGTTTCATTTTAAATCTCCTTGATATCAGCCTCGGTTTTGCTGAATCGATAATGCAGTATTATCTAAGGAGCCACTGAATAAATCACGTTCTACGAACTGAGCACCAAACTTGCTTGCATCTTTCGGTCAAATTGAACTCAAAAGCCTTGAAATACGTCAGTATTCCTGCGGCTTTTTTGTCCAATTTGCCACGAAATCTGACTGCGCAATTTTGGCACTCGATTTAATCAGAGCCTCCTTAAAGTCCGAGTCGGCTAAGGCTGTATAAGATAAGATATGATGTAATACAATGAGAAAAGCGTGTTCGGGTATTCCGACGCGCTTTTTTGTTGCCTTCGGCAGAGGTGATTTTTAAAAATAGCAATTGAGAATTTGAGAGCTGAAAAGAGAATAAAAGAGAATAAAAGAGATTTCAGATTGTAAATTAAAATTTTGAAAAAAATATATTGACATTGCCTCGGCATTGTGTTATGATAATGGGGCGTTAGCGTGGAGAAAACCACGCAGTATCTACTACAATATGTTCAGGAGGAAGAAGAATATGTCAACTTATATGGCTAAAAAAGGCGAAGTTGAGCGCAAGTGGTATGTAATCGATGCTGCAGGCAAGCCGCTCGGCCGTGTAGCCGCTCAGGCAGCAATTCTGCTCAGAGGCAAGCACAAGCCCACATTCACACCGCACGTTGACTGCGGCGACCATGTAATTATCATCAACTGCGAGAAGGTCCTTCTCACAGGCAGCAAGCTTACACAGAAGAAGTGGCAGCGCCACACAGGTTACGTAGGTCACCTCAAGGAGACACGCTACGATACACTTATGAAGACAAAGCCGACAAAGGCAATGGAGCTTGCAGTCAAGGGTATGATCCCGAGCAACTCTATCGGCAGAGACGCACTTCTCAGACTTCGTCTGTTCGCAGGCGCTGAGCACACACACGCAGCACAGAAGCCCGAAGCTTTTGAGATGTAAGGAAGGAGGACTAAAAGATGTACGATAACGCAAATTATTTCTACGGCACAGGCAGAAGAAAGAGCTCGGTTGCAAGAGTAAGAATTTACAAGGGCACCGGCAAGATCACAATCAACGACAGAGATATCGACGATTATTTCGGTCTTGAGACACTCAAGGTAATCGTAAGACAGCCCCTCAACCTTACAGATACAGCTGACAAGTTCGACATCGTTTGCAGAGTTGCAGGCGGCGGCGTAACAGGTCAGGCAGGCGCAATCCGCCACGGTATCTCGAGAGCGCTTCTCCAGTACGATTCCGAGAACCTCAGAGGCACGCTCAAGAAGGCAGGCTTCCTCACTCGTGACCCGAGAATGAAGGAAAGAAAGAAGTACGGCCTCAAGGCAGCAAGACGCGCTCCTCAGTTCTCGAAGAGATAATCTTCCGATTTTCAAAATTCGGAAATATACGAAAATCACCGCACAAAGGCTTTCTTTGTGCGGTTTTTTGTGTGGGGGAGGGGAGAACTTTCTGACAATACCACCTCACCGATCAGCGTTCATATCAAAAAACACCCGCAAAGTAAAAATACTTGCGGGTGTTTGGTCTTTATGCGGATCAGTGCGAGATCACTTCGCAGCCGTCTTCCGTTATGATGATCTGGATCTCACGCTGTGCGGAGGGCTTGCCGTCGGCGGTGCGAACTGTCCAGCCGTCCTTTTCATCGGTCGTGATGCGGTGAGTGCCCATATTTATCATAGGCTCGATCGTAAAACAGAGACCGGGAGCCAGAAGCATATCTGTCCCCTTGTCGGTAACGTAGCTTACCCACGGATCCTCGTGAAATTCAAGTCCGATGCCGTGGCCGCCGATCTCGCGGACGACCGTGTAGCCGTTTTCGTGCGCCAGATCCTTGATTACCTGAGCGATATCTCCGAGGTGTCCCCATGGCTTTACGGCGGCAAGACCAAGCTCGACCGACTTTTCGGTTATCTCAACGAGTTTTCTTTTCTCGTCGCTGACCTCTCCGATCATAAACATTCTCGACGCATCGGAAAAATAGCCCTTGTAGATCGTAGAGATATCGACGTTTATGATGTCGCCTTCCTTCAGAACGACGTCGGGCGAGGGGATACCGTGGCAGACAACATTGTCGATCGACGTGCAGACGCTCTTCGGAAATCCGTTGTAATTGAGCGGCGCAGGGACTGCGCCAAGCTCGACCGTCTTATTGTAGACCCACTTGTCGATATCTTCCGTAGTACAGCCGGCTTTTATGTTTTCGGCAACGTAGTCGAGGACGGCGGTATTTATGACGCCGCTTTCCTTGATGCCTTTGATCTGCTCTTTATTTTTGATAAGACTGCGCGGCGGGACGATCTCGCCGAGTACCTTGTGTTCCTCGATTATTTCATCAAAATCGCAGTGACATTTCTTGTATTTCTTTCCGCTCCCGCACCAGCACGGGTCATTTCTTCCGATCTTTAGCTCCATTTTGACACCTCACAAAAATTATTCGTCCGCAAGGTCACGGTATACTCTCGGGGAGCAGCCGTACTCTTTGCCGAACGCTCTCGAAAAGGCTTCGCTTGACGAAAAACCGCAGTCGAGCGCAATGTCGATGATCCGCTGATCGCTGCTGCGGAGCGACTCGGCGGCATTCGAGAGCTTTCTTTTTGCGAGGTACTCTTTAAAAGTAACTCCCGTGAACTCGTGGAACTTTGCGGAACAGTAGTATTCCGAGTATCCGACATAGCTCGCCATACGCGGCAGTGTGGGGTTATCGTAGATATTATCCTCAAGCCACTCGATCATTTTCTCAACGGTTTTAGCCGACATCGGCGCGCACTCCCTTTCTATTTAATGTATTATATCATAATCGGAACAGAATTTCCTGATATTTCTTGCAAAAAATCAGTGCCGATACTCATTTTACCCCAACTTCACGCAAAAGTCAAGGCGGGCGGGCAGTACCCGCTGACATATACGCGGCGGACAGTGTCCGCTGACATACACGCGAACTTAGTTTATCGTATGCATTACCTTTAGTGCCGCGAACTAACATTACAGAAATGTGCTGCTTCAACCACGAAAGTAGGTTTTACCGATAGAACAATAGTTAAAGTTTTTCGCCAAGCCTTTTTCATCAAGCCCTTTTGGCAGAAAATGCCCCTGACTAACGCTTGGCATAATCTGTCCGCAGCGGACAGTGCCCGCTGACATATTCTTGAACGTATCGTTTTGATATTTGTTACACACGGCAGGAGGGCAACATTAAGTAACGCCTGCCGGGGTCTGCCGACAGGCGCTTTGGACTCTGTTTATTATGTCAGTTGGAATCAGTCGGCGAATATCAGTACCCAGTAGTTTCCGTACTGGCTGCCGTCTGCGAAAGCGTGACCGATACCTATCCTTGTGAAGCCCTTTTCGGGGTCGAGGAACTTCGGAGTATCAGAACCGTTCATGTAGTAGTCGAAAACATCCTTTTCGCTGTGTATACCTGCGCAGTACGCCTGAGAGATCTTTGTGTAATCCACATCGTACTCGTCAACAAGAGTCATCCAGCTTGAACCGTCCGGTCTCTTGTTGGAGAAATCGACCGTGATATCTGTTGCTCTGATCTCTGCGATAACATCGAGTGTTGTGTCAATCGCAAGCTCGGACATACCCTTGTCTCTGCGGGCTTTGTTGATGAGATCGAGAAGAGCCTTCTTTGATGCAGTCTCATCGTCAAGGTTATCTGCAACGCCTACGAAAAGCTGTTCCCAGTAGTAGCCGTACTGACTGTCCTCGATGAACGTGTAGCCAATGCCGATCCTTGTGAAGTCGGGGTTGAGGATATTCTTTCTGTGACCTTCGGAATCCATCCATGCCTTTACGACATCTTTGGCTTCTTTATAGCCGCCCGCTACGTTCTCGCCGACCGTCAGATAATGGTAGTCAAACTGTGAAAGTACGCTCGCCCACTTTGTACCGTCGGGTCTGATGTGGTCAAGGCTCTTGTCAAGCTCGGAGACTCTGATCGCAGACGCCTTGCAGAGAGTATCATCTATCACAAGGGGCGCAATGCCGTTCTTTGCTCTTTCTTCATTGCACAGAGAAACGACCTCTTCAATGTAGGAATTATCGGCATAGGAAACGGGACGTGTGATATCCGAACGGAGAAGGAGCTGTGTGTTTGCAGATCCGCCGATAGTGCCGATGCCGATCGCTGCCTGGAGAATGGTGAGTGCGTCAATGGAATCGGCAACACCGTCGGTATTTACGTCTGCGGCTTCGTTCTGCTCGTCGCTCAGTTCTATCAGACCGACCGAGCATCTCATAACGATAAGCGCATCGCAGGAGTCGATCGCATTGTTCATATCAACGTCGCCGAGTGTTACCTCGGTCTCGGCTGCCGAAGCGGAGGCGGAGAGTGCGGACATAGGCATAACGCAGCCGACTGCGGCTGCCGCAAGAACTGATGAAATAAATCTTAAAGCCTTATTTGTATTTTTCATAACGCTCTCCTCCTTGTTTTATTTGCTGCTGTTTATGCAAGTTGTTTATAAATCAATAAACATAGCGATAATTTTTGTTTGGTGAATGGTATTATTATAACGGCTGCCCCTTTTTTAAGAAAGATTTAAGAAAATTGTCCCAAACTCAGAAATGTCCGATATGGCGAACCATACCGGGCTTTTTTTTCGGACAACTCACTAAAGGAACGCCGTTTCTTTATATAATGATACCACTTGCCAAGACCAATGTCAATCAAAAAAACACGCCGAAATGTAAATTCGTACAATATCACACAGACAGAGCAAATCTTTTGTGAATTATCACAAGACGGCTTGAAAAATGTGCTTAAAACTGCGAAAATGCGTGCTTTCAAATCGAATTTTATGTGTAGATATTACAACGGAATATGAGAAAGAAAAACCTTTCTGATGTTTTTGTGAAGGATTTCTGAAGTGTATTGCTTTTCTTTTATAATATGGATATAATAATACACAGGAGCGGAAATTTTTTAGTTCCTTATGCCTGCGGCTCTTTTGGGGATGTCCCGAAAAGCCCCGAGATCCCCTTGGTCTGACATCTCCGGAACGGCTATTATATTTCCGGAATAGAATTTTAAACCTGCGAAAAAACGGGGAAAAAAGCAATGTGACGGTTATGTTAAAACTTTGTATTCGTTTTCTGATACAAAACGGTATTCTGTACAAAAAAGCCGATTGCGTTTTAACAAGTCCTACAAATATTTTCGAGCTGCCGAAAAAGACTTGTTAATTTTTTTTAAAAGGTTTATACTATATAATGTATAAAGTTGGGATTAGGGCAACTTGAACATTCCGCAATATTTGATTGGAGGTAATTTATTATGGCAAAAAGACACCATAGACTTCTGAGCGCTTTGCTTGCTGCTATGCTTTTGTCGAGCAGTATGGTTACGGCGTCTGCCACTACTGTAGGGGTAGCGGACTCCGGAGCGGGAAGTCTTGCAAAGTATTACTCAACCAACCCGAACGGTGCGGGTAAAGAGGCAAGCATCACGGTCGACGGTGAGATCGGCGAGTGGACGGAAGATATGAAGATCGCACAGGGCACGGCTAACGATGATCCCCGTGTATATCGTCCGAATTCGATGTATGAGAATCCGCTTGATCTTTACGCGCTTTACGGAGCTTACGATGATAAAAACGTTTATCTGATGTGGGAGATGACGAACGTACAGGATATCGTTGCACCGAATGACGACTATCCGCTTTCTCAGGCTATCCTTTATCAGACGATGAACATTCCTTTCTTTATTGCTTTTGATACAGGCAAGTCCGACGCTATCGGCAATAAGGGTAAAACCACAGCGGGCGGTACGCTCTGGGATTCCGGAATAACCTTCGGAAACAACAAGTTCAACCGCGTTGTCGCTGTTTCCACTAACGGTGCGAACGGTCCCTTCGTTTACGGCGGCGACAGTTCGGGACTCAACGCAAAAGAAATTTACACAAGCGCAACATCGGGTATCGTATTCAAGTACGGTCTCGGTATCAACAGTAAGAACGTCTACGGTATCGACGGTGCATACGGCGCCAACAACAACAGAGTTGTAGGCGATATGTGCAACGAGTCCGCAGCTTGGGTGGACTTCAACACAAAGGGTCACAAGAGCTCCACGCTTGACTTCCACTACGAGATGTCGATCCCGCTCGAGACACTCGGCGTTACAAAGAGCGATGTCGCAAGCAGCGGCGTCGGCGCACTCCTCATCATGACGAGCGGCAAGTCCGGTATGGACTGTCTGCCTTACGATCTTTCGATGAACGATCAGGCTGATCTCGACGATGCTGCAGGCTCTCAGGAGAACAACAGCTTCGAAAAGAGTGACGAAGACGACATTACCTGCGCATTTGCAAGGATCGGCAACGGCTCGGTAAATCCGACTCCGACACCCGACCCGACTCCGGATCCTACTCCCGATCCCGACCCGACACCCGATCCCGATCCTACTCCGGATCCCGAGCCGACACCCGATCCCGATATCTGCAATGAAACATACGCAAAGGCAGATGTTAAGAACGGCGATACAGTTACGGTAACGCTCAGTGCGGATAAGGGCACGGACATTCTCGGTATTTCCAATGTTATCGACCTTGAGTCGGGCTTTACGTTCGTAAGCGCAAAGCCGCTCTATGACGGAGTTCAGGTCAACAGCAGCGGTTCCGAGATCAGATGGAATGTTACCTTCGGCGACGGTACCTCCGGCAAGACATTTACAAGCAGCACTCCGCTCGTAAGCTTTACTTTCAAGGCAACAGCGGACAAGAGCGGCAAGGTGCTCACAAACAGAGCAACAGACACATACGATTATAACTTCAATACCTATAACGGCACGATCATATCCGCATCTACAAAGGTAGAGTCGGGCGAAGGCAATGACAACGAGATCAAGGTCTCCGCAAATGCCGCACAGGGCAAGACTGTAAACGTAGCATTCAACACAGATCTCTCTAAGGTAGAGGGCGTTTCCAATACATTCGTATACGATTCAAACGCGCTTACTTATGTTGACTGTGACAAGCTCGACGGCGTACAGGTAGAAGTAAATCAGGCAGAAGGCATCATCAGATGGAACTGCATCAGCATCAGCGGCGGTTCCGATGCTAACGTTGTTACATTCAAGTTCACGGCTAACAAGGCTGTAAACGGTGTTGTCGGCACGAACACTGTCAAGGAGATCTATGACTCCAATAATAACGAGCTTTCCGCATCCCTGCTCAAGGCTAACGTAACAGTTGCGGGCGGCAATGAAGAGCCCGACGCAGTATCGAGAGATATTCCCGTATCTGCAAAGAAGGGCGACAGGATCCTCGTTAAGTTCAACGCTAAGGACGCAAGGAACGCAGCAGGCATCCAGGCTCTCGTTGACTACACATCTTCCGCACTCAAGTTCAACGGCGAGGCAGCAAGCCCTGTCGGCATTATCAACACAGACGCATCTTCGGGCAGAGTTGCCTGGAACGTGCTCTTTGATCTCTCCTCCTCAGGCGGCAAAAATCTCTCCGCTGATTCCGAGGTAGCAGTTCTCACATTTACGGCACTCCAGGATATCTCGTCCACAGACAAGGTGCTTTCCTACAAGATCGTAGAGTTCTACGACTTCGATGACAACCCCTTCGATGCACTCGCAACAACAAGCGCTGTTGCTGAGGTAGCTAAGAGAGGTACAGGTAAGGTTCCCGTAACAGCTAAGACAGGCAACTATGTTATCGCTTCCTGTAGAGCGATCGACGCTGTAAAGGCGCTCGGTATCGTTGAGCAGCTCGACTATGACAAGTCCGCTCTCACATACCTCGGCTACGACATCATTTCCGATCACACATTTGAGGTTGACCCGTCAACACAGGGCGCTCTCCGCTGGTCTATGATGTTTGACGCAGCAGGCACGGACCTTACTGCAGAGACAACTCTCGTTGAGTTCACATTCGTTGCAAACAAGGACATCGCAAGCTCCGACGACGTGCTCAGCTACATCGTTGATGAGTTCTATGATATAAACCTGAGCGACTTCGATGTAGACGGCACAACGATGGTTTACGCTCGCGCTGAAGGCGAAGGAAAGGCAAATCCCGATCCGGTTCCGACACCCGATCCCGATCCGACACCCGATCCCGATCCGACACCCGATCCCGGTCCTATCGATATTGATCCTAATTCCGATACGGGTACGAAGGTAACGATCCTCTTCGGTGACGTTGACCAGGATACAGCAGTAACATCTCAGGACGCAGTTCTTGTTCTCAGAAGCTCCGCAGGAATGGAGGAATTCGAAGAAGTTCCCGCAATTGCAGCAGACGTTAATGAAGACGAAGTAGTTGACTCGGGTGACTCCCTCTCTGTTCTCCGTTACTCTGTAAACCTTGCAGACAACTCTCTTGCAGGTACAACGGCTGAGATCACAATCAAGTTCCGCAACTGATAACAGCGATCAATAACTGAAAATCTTCCCCCTTGGCTATAATGCCGAGGGGGATTTTTATGACAAAATCTTCGGCGAACAGCACTTTTTCGACAAACTGTTTACAATCTTTTTACAGCTTGTCATAGTTTTTTCATTTTTATACTGTATAATATAATAGTCTATTTGTAATTACATAGAAATTCCGATCACATTTTACTATTATCGGAGGGGATATATTGGACGGTTTTTTAGGATTTGTGTTTGACCTTGCCGTGGTCATTCTTCGTGTTACAATACCTCTGCTTACGGTGCTTATACTTGTGCAGATATATTCTTCACTTCGTCATAACAGACGAAACGAGCGGCCGCTTATTATGCTGTTTGACGAAAACGAGAACAGAGCTGTACCTGTACTGTATTGGGAAAATTCGATCGGCAGGAGCAGACTTTGCGATATCTATATAAACGATCCCGCAGTGTCGAGAGAACACGCGGTTCTTCTCAGACGTGACGACGGCTGGATTATTTCCGATGTCGATTCGAAGACGGGCGTTTTTGTCAACGGGGAGAAAATTACGGGCAGGACTCACGTTTATCTCAATGACAAGCTGCGTCTCGGCTCGACAACTCTTATTATCAAGCGTGCCGAGGAATTTGTAGGCAAGACTCGCCGCTCGTGGTTTTTCAGTACGGACGGGAAAAACGGGATCTCTCAGAGGGCGCTCGTAATTCTTCTGACTGTATTTCAATTTCTGCTTACGTGTGAGACTTGTCTGACGAAACAGGCTCTCGAGAGCGGAGTTATCGACCTCTCTCCGTTTTTCTGGTTCCTGCTTCTGGCGGCTCTTCTGTGGGCGACTTACCTCATCACATCGCTTGCCTTCAAGCGGGTCAATTTCGAGATAGAGGCGCTGGCGTTCCTGCTGTCAAGTCTCGGAATAATGCTGTCTGTTCACCAGTCCGACAGACAGACTCTCGTTCAGTACGTTTCGGCTGCGGCGGGCATCGTTATGTTTGAATTTATGATTTTCTTCCTCGATGATCCCGACAGGGTGACGAGGTATGCAAAGTGGATCTATATTGCGTCGCTCGGTCTGCTTGCGATAAACCTGATATTCGGTAAAACTCAGTACGGCGCAGCCAACTGGATCACTATCGCGGGTATTTCGGTACAGCCTTCCGAGATCGTAAAGATCGGTTTTATTATGGTAGGCGCGGCAAGTCTTGACAGGCTCCAGACGAAGCGAAATCTTCTTGAATTTCTCGTGTTCTCCGCATTGTGCGTCGGCGCGCTTGCTCTGATGGGCGACTTCGGAACGGCGCTGATATTCTTTGCAACGTTCCTGCTCATATCGTTTATGAGATCGGGAGATTTCAAGACACTGATACTTGCCGTATCTTCGGCGGTATTTGCGTCTACTATCGTGCTTCGATTCAAGCCGTATATTCTCGAACGCTTCCAGGCGTGGAGACACTGCTTTGAAGAGCCTTATGTATGGGATACGGGCTTCCAGCAGGCAAGGGCGCTGATCTACTGCGCAAGCGGCGGACTTTTCGGCGTCGGTATCGGAAACGGCTTCTGCAAAAATATTTTTGCTTCCGAGAGCGATATCGTCATCGGAATAGTGTGTGAGGAAATGGGACTTATCATCACGATCGCTCTTGCGGTGTCTATCGGAGCGCTCGTGTTCTACGCAAGAGCAATCACCACGAGAAGCCGCAGCACCTTCTACTCTATCTCGGCTTGCTGCGCGGCGGGACTCCTCGTGATCCAGCTTTCTCTAAATATATTCGGCGCAACAGATATTCTGCCGCTGACGGGCGTTACGTTCCCGTTCATCAGCGCGGGCGGTTCGAGTATGGTTTCATGCTGGGCGCTGTTTGCCTTTATAAAGGCGGCTGACGAGAGAACCTACGCGATCAAAAAGGCGGGACTTTTCGCCTCCGCCGACAGATAACATACGGGTGATGTATAAATGAAAAAAGTTCTTAACCGCTCCCTGCTGACGTGGCTGCTGGCTATCGCATTTTTTGCGGGGCTCGGATACTTTACGGTCAGACTCGTCACAAATGCGAGCGACTGGGCTCAGATGCCGATGAATGCGCATCTTTCCGCAAGCGGACTCGGTCAGGCGGGTACTATTTATGACAGAAACGGCATCGTGCTTGCCGAAAGCGTTGATGGAGAGCGTGTTTACAATACCGATCCCCGGATCAGAGCTGCTGTTCTGCATACGGTGGGCGACGATTCTTCAAGCATTGCAACTTCCATTCAGAGCGTCTACAGAAACGAGCTGGTCGGCTATAATTTTCTGCTTGGTCTGGGACTTCCCGAATCATTTCGTAACACGAGCGATGTAACTCTCACTATAGACGCCAACGCCTGCGCCGCAGCCTACGATGTTATGGCGGCAAACGGTTACAAGGGTGCGGTCGTTGTTTACAACTACAAAACAGGCGAGATAATATGCAAGGTCAGCACCCCGACTTACGATCCCTACGATCCTCCGAAGATAGTTGAGGGGGACGACACTTACGAGGGCGTTTTCCTTGACAAAGTTCTCAGCGCTGCATATCCTCCGGGATCTACATTCAAGCTCGTCACTGCGGCTGCTGCGATCGAGTCGATACCGAACGCAGATGACAGACTGCTTTTCTGCGAGGGAAGTTCGATCATCGGCGGCGAATATGTGACCTGTGTTGAGCCGCACAGTGAGATAGATATGACTCAGGCTATGGCGGTCTCGTGCAATGTTTATTTTGCGGAGCTTGCAGCGGAGCTTGGTCCCGATGTAATGACTCGATATGCGAATGATTTCGGTTTCAACAAGCTGTTTACACTTGGCTCTGTAGATATAAAGAGATCTTCTTACGATGTGAGCAAGGCTGATAAGGCGGCGCTTGCCTGGTCGGGTGTAGGTCAGTATACCGATCTTGCAAATCCGCTTCACATGGCGATGATAAGCTCGGCTATTGCTAACGGCGGATCGCCGACAAAGCCGTATATGATAAAGGACGTTTCTTCGTTCTTCCATTTCGGAGAACTCAGCGCAGGTACGAGCGGTCAGAGCGGAGAAAAGATGATGAAAAGCTCGACTGCGAATAAGCTCGCAGATATGATGAGATATACCGTAACGGATCACTACGGCGACGGCACGTTCGGTGATCTTCACGTTGCCGCCAAGACGGGTACGGCCGAGGTCGGTGACGGCACAGAGGACGGCTGGATCATCGGATTTGTTACCGACAGCGATTGTCCGCTTGCGTTTGCGGTCTGTATCGAAAACGGCGGATTCGGCATAAGCTCGGCGGCTCCCGTCGCAAAAGCGGCTCTCGAAGCGTCTGCGTACTCTGTAAGAGGTTATTAAAGGGACTGCCGGATAGATCGGATCCTGCGGATCGGGTACCTATTGACAGTCTGCGATAAAGATTTAGGTTAATTCGTATCTTGTACGAAAATTTACTTCGCCGCATGGAGGTGTATTGCAGTGAATTATACAGAGGCTATGGAAAAAATAGACTCTCTGCTTGTCTTCGGTTCGCAGCCCGGACTTGAAAGAATATCTGCACTGTTGGAGCTTATGGGAAACCCACAGGATAAGGTAAGGTACGTCCACGTTGCCGGTACAAATGGAAAGGGATCGGTCTGCAATATGCTTTCCGGTGTGCTCGTGGAGAGCGGACTGAAAACAGGCTTATTTACATCCCCGCACATAACGGGCTTCGGCGAACGTATACAGATCAACGGAGAAATGATGCCCGAGAGCGGAGTTATAGAAGAAGTAGAGAGGCTGTTTCCTTATGTGGTCCGCCTTCGTGAAAGCGGAGTCATAATTACGGAATTTGAGTTTGTCACGGCAATGGCATTCGACTGGTTTGCAAGAATGAACTGCGATATCGTTGTCCTCGAAACGGGGATGGGCGGCAGATTTGACGCAACAAATGTAATAAAGAAGCCGCTGTGCAGCATTATAACCTCGATCTCGCTCGATCACACTGCGGTACTCGGAGATACGCTCGGAAAGATCGCCTTCGAAAAATGCGGGATAATAAAACCCGACAGCCGAACTGTGTTTGCATTGCAGCAGAGTGAGGTGAACGAGTGCGTTATAAAAACGGCAAAGGAGCGCAATAATGTTCTGACGTTTGCTCCGAAGCTCACGGCATTGGAATCGAGCCTTGACGGTACGGTCGTTATGTATGAAGGCAGGAGGATACATCTGCCGCTGCTTGGAGAACACCAGCTTCTGAATCTCTCACTTGTCCTGACTGCGCTTGATGCGCTCTGGCTCGAGGGAATCAGGATAGACAGCGAAGTCGTTTCCCGAGGGATCGGCAAAGTGAGACTTCCCGCAAGATTTGAGATGTTGAGCAGAGAACCGCTCGTCATCGCAGACGGTGCGCACAATCCCGATGGAATGAAGGCTCTTTCAAACGCTGTGAAGAAATACCTTGCCGACAGGGACTTGATCTGCGTTATAGGTATGCTGCGTGATAAGGATTGCAGCGAGGCGGTGAGCTCCCTGCGGGGACTGACAAAGCGTATGATAACGACGACCATACCCGATAATCCACGCCGTCAGACTGCCGCAGAGCTGCTTGCGACTGTGACGCAGCAGGGGATAGCGGCGGTGTCGTGTGAAGATCCCGAAAAAGCGGTAAAGCTTGCGTTCGAAATGGCGAAAAACGAGCAGGATCCCGCAATAATGATCTGCGGCTCTCTCTACCTCGTATCAATGCTCCGAGAGGTCGCAAAAGACACTGCAGGCGGTATTGTAAAGTAATTTGCGACTTGAAGATCATTGTCCGTTGATACACAATTGTTTGCCAAATACTATAAAACATCTCCTTATTTCGACAAATTTTTTTACTGACAGAAAAATTTTTTAAATAAAATTTCCGAAAGTCTCTTGACTTATTTTTACCGTTGTTGTATGATACATATTAGGCGGTTTGTTGGAATATACAGTCGGAACAGGGTCTATATCTTCAAGAGGTGTGTATATTGATAAAGCTATCGGCCACAAACGACGGCTCCGCACTTTCCGACGCCGAGCTGATCGAACTCTATCTTGGCGGCAGCAGTACCGCGTTCACGGTTCTTGTGAACAGGTACATCGGTCTGATCCGATATATCACGTCAAAGTATAAGGTTTCGGGTCTTGATCCCGATGATCTCGTTCAGGAGGGGCTTCTGGGATTTATGTCCGCCGCGAAAGATTTTCGCAGCGACGGCGGCGCACAGTTTCGCAATTACGCCGTGCTGTGCATAAACCGCAGGCTGATCTCTCTTCTGAAACGGAGCGGCAACAACCGTTCAAAGGCGCTCAACGACTACGTTTCTATTTACGACAAGTCGTTTGATACCGTGTCGGGAGGCGTGGAGCCCGAAGATGAATATATCGGAAAAGAGAGCCTCGATATCCTCGGGACGGCGCTGACCGAGATCCTTTCGCAAACAGAGCAGAACGTTCTGAGACTTTATCTCGCAGGCGAAAGCTACAGCGAGATCGCACAGGCGCTTGATATAAACAGAAAGTCTGTTGACAATGCGATGCAGAGAATTCGCAGAAAGCTCAGGGATTATATTTCAAGCATTTCCCTCTGATAAAGGGGGATTATGTGAAGCCGATGAAGTCGGCTCGATATTCTATTTTTGTAAAAAAGAAACGAGGTATTCAAATGTACGAGGACAAGACACTTATATGCAAAGACTGCGGCAATGAGTTCGTTTTCACAGCAGGCGAGCAGGAGTTCTACGCTTCGAAGGGCTTTGTTAACGAGCCTCAGAGATGCAGAGACTGCCGTGCTGCACGTAAGAACGCAGGAAAAGCTCCCCGCGAGTTCTTTGAAGCAACATGTGCAAGATGCGGCGGCGTGGCTAAGGTTCCTTTCCAGCCGAGAGAAGACCGCGACGTATATTGCAGCGAGTGCTACGCAGCTATGAAAGCAGATAAGTGATATTTATTCTGTAAAAGAATAAATATAAAATTAAGCGTAAAGTATCGCAGCAGATCCCCATACAGAGCCGAACGGAAGGTTCGGTGAGACCTCATGCTTGTATATACTATGCTCTTATTTTGAAAATCGACCGTCGCATCTTTAGTGCGGCGGTTTTTTCGCGCTTTTATAGTACAAGCATACAACATTAGTGTATATTTTTTGTGGGCAGCCGCTCTCGCGGAGTGAAAGTATCGATCCTCAATACCTGACAGCGGAATTGCCTGCGGGCGCTTGCCCGCAGGTCTTTTTTGTTTACATAACGGTATTGATGTGATATAATAATTATGCAGCATCGCTGACATAAAGTTCATTTTAAGGAGGCAACTACGTGAATTACAAAATAATACTGTCTGCCGTAATGTCGTTTATCATGCTGCTGCCTGTCTGCGCTGCTGTTACCGCATACGCCGATACAGAGAATCAGTCTGTAGGCGAACAAATTGAGGAATACGTCAGCAAACACAGTGATACCACAGCGGGAATGTGTGTATCGGTATTTAACAAGACCGAGACCATATACTCAGATTATTTCGGCTGCATAGACCTCGAAAACAATATTGCTGCAGATGAAAACTCTGTATTTGAATGGGGATCGATCACAAAACTGCTTGTCTGGACAAGTGTTATGCAGCTTTATGAACAGGGGAAAATATCTCTTGACGAGGACATTAATAATTATCTTCCCGACAACTTTTTAAATAATCTTACATATGATGAACCCGTTACAATGATCAATCTCATGAATCATAACGCGGGCTTTCAGGAAACACCTTACAATTGCTTCCTGCCTTTAGATCGGCTCGACAGGCTCGAACCTCTTGAGGAAACCCTTTCAAAGTATCAGCCTTCGCAGATATATGAGCCGGGCACAGTTACAGCTTACTCGAATTGGGGAACTGCTCTTGCGGGCTATATAGTGGAGCGTGCTGCCGAAAAGCCGTTTTACGAATATGTCACCGATAACATTTTTAAACCTCTCGGCATGGAGAGATCCTCTCTGAAGCCTGACTACTCGGACAACGAATTTGTCAGAACTCAGTGGGATAAACTCACCGGCTACCGTCCGGACAATGTGCCTGTGCCATTTGCAAAGAAGTACGCAGGTCTTTATCCTGCGGGTGCCTGTGTTTCAACATTAGACGATCTTACAAAATTCGGACGTGCCCTGCTCAGCGGCGACAACAGGATTTTCAAGAATCCCGCCACCTACGAGCTGTTCTTTTCACCTACTTCAACATACACCTACAACGGCAAAGAAATTCCACGCAACTGTCACGGTATGTGGATGATACCGTTTGAACATCCATGCTTCGGTCACAGCGGAAACTCAGGGATCTGTTCAACATATATTATACTCGACACGCAAAATGAAACGGGTGCGGTTGTAATGACAAACCAAGGCGGCGAAGAGGTATATAATATAGATATGATGAAGATGATTTTCGGAGAATACGATCCGGAAAGCTACTGGGGAACAACGCCTGCGGCACCGGGAGGGAGCTACAGGTGTGCGCGCACAATCCTAAAGGGCGGTTTAAAGCTGTACAGCCTGGAATTCATCAGCTTTATTGGCAGTGAAGGCCTTTTTTTCGTCACCGATGACTCAACGGGCAACGTCTTAACTGCGACAACAGACTACATAAAAACACCTGAAAGCGTAAGGATCTTTGAAATATCTATAACCATGCTCTGGATAATTTCAGTTTTATTATGTGTGATAATGATTTTGATAAAGCTTGTGCAAAAGATCATAAAAAAAGAAGGACGTCCTCTCGGAAGGTGGGCAGTCACATTAATGATCAGCGAAATTGCGGTTATTCCGTTTGGCATTTTCATAGGTTTAAACGCTATGAGAAACGAGCTTCCCGCAGATGGCTTCTTTTGGGCATTTTATGTAATATTCGCACTGACGGTCATAATTGGGCTGCTTGCAGTTTCAGGCGTTATTTTGCTCATTAAAACAGAAATGAAAAAGAGAACAAGAGCATTTAATATGATCGTACTCTCCACGGCGGTCATTTCGGCTGTTAACATAATTTATTGGAATCTGTGTGTATTCTGGATAACCTGATACTATGGAGCCACCGAATAAATCACGTCCTGCAAACCGGGCACCGATCTTGCCTGCGTCTGAAGGACTGCAAAAAAACTCCGGATCAATTGAAAGATCCGGAGCAGTTTTTTTATAGTGATATGATTTTTCGCCCGATAAAGGGAGAAGTATTTGCGCCGATCGAATAGCGCAGTATCGTCATGGCGTCCGCGGAGTTTACATCAAGGTCGATGTTTACATCTCCCGCAAGCTGTGCCTTTGCGTCAAGCTTTATGATGTCTACCGTGAAGCGGAGCGCATAGAGCGCGTCTTCGGTCGTGACATATCCGTCACCGCTGATGTCTCCTATCGTGAAGCTGTCGCTGCTTTGGCTGTGGGAAGCCTCGGGGAGGTCGGGAGTGTCGGGAGTGTCCGTCGCATCGGGCGTTTCGGGAGTTTCAACGCCGAGCGCAGGCAGCGATCTTGTGTACTTATCGCCCGAGATGGAGCAGATGTAGGTCACGCTGCCCTCACGGTTTCTGCCGGGAGCGGAGTAGCTTTCTATGGTGTAATTGTGAACGGGAGCGATCATTTTAAGATCAACACGTTCGCCTGCTTTGCCGTTCGGAGTTCTTGTAGTGACGCTGCCGTTTGCGCAGAGTGTGCGTGAGGTCATCTTGACGGGCATTATCAGAAAACCGCTGTCGTTTCTGCCTATGTACCAATCCTGTACAGCCGTTCCCGTGCGGGGGCTGAGCTTTACACCGCATTTTTCCGTAAGAGTGAGCATTTCGCCCGTGTAGCAGTTTTTGATAGTATAGGAGCCGTTTGACGCTCTTTTGAAATACCATTTTGAAGAAGCGTCGGCTTCGCTGCCCCTGACAGCCTTTTCGTCCTGAGCGCAGATGCCGCTGCCGTCAATGCTCATAACGGCGTAGAAGCTGTCTCCGAGGTCGAGGGGAGAGCCTTCCCTGACCGAGATCAGGCACTCGTCCGAGGTCTGTACACCGATCTTGTTGATCGCGCGAACGCTTGCTTTGTAGCTGCCCTCGGGGAGCTTGTAAGAGAAATAAGAGTCGATGATATCTTCAAATTCGGTCGTGCTTCCCGTGTCGATGTCGGTGACTGTCAGCGTGTATGTTACGGCGTACTGAGAGTCGGTCCAGTCGAAAACGGAGCAGCCGAACGTGTCGCCGCCCTTTGCCGAGAGATATGTCGGTGTCGGAGCCACGAACTCTATCGAGAAATTGACGCTGTTTGTGTCTATCGTCATATACTTGTTTGATACGCGGAAATATGCGGTGTAATCGCCCTCTCCGAGAGAGTCGGCGTAAAGCGAGACTTTTTCTCCGTCTATTACGGTCTGCATATTGTCCTTTTTGATAACGAGCTGTACCTTGTCGGCGTTGCGGGTCTTTGCCGAAAGCTCTATCGTATCGTAGTAGTTATACTCCGTTTTATCGAGCGTTATTGTGTCGGCGATCGGAGTCTTGAGTACCGTCCATTCGTTTTCAAGAGACACGAGCAGAGCTTCATCGACAACGCCTGTCGGGAGAAGTCCTCGGCTCGTCTGGTAGGACATAACCGCCTTTACGGTCTGTAAGTCGTAAGCTTTTGTGATCTCCGCATCAAAGCCGAGCTGATTAAGTACCGCCTGAACGTAGCCTGCGCCGTTGTGGTATGTCATTTCCTTTTCTGCGTAGGAAAGCGTGGCGGTCGGCTTTTCATAAGTATCGGGGTCATAGGAAACGGAACTTTTCGTTGCCTTGCAGCCGTAGTTCGGGCGAAGGTAAAGGCGCTTTACGTGACCTGACTCAAAGTTTGTGCCTGCGCCGTAGTGCATATAGCACTGGTAGTTGTAATCAAAATTGAGAAGGCGCACCTGGTCGCTGTAGTTGCCCTCCAGCAGGAACCTGCCCGGAGTGTCCACGATGCCGACGTGAAGATAGAAATTGGACGAGGGGCAGTAGTAGAAGACGAGGTCTCCCGCTTGAAGATCGGCGGGATCGTCTATTTTTTTGGCATTACATTCCGAGAGCATATATGTATACAGGTAATAGCAGCTTGCCCGGAGCGAATAGTTGTAGGGGATAATGTTATCGGGCATACCTGTCAGACGCGCACAGTCGTTTACAAAGTTTGCGCACCACGCCTCGGAGTAGTGAAGATCATTTGTGCGGCGGCCGAGCTGTGCACGGGCGACAGAGAGATAATCGTCAACGTAATTGCCCGTAAGTGTAAAGTTGCCTGTGTAGTAAGCTGTTCTGTCCTGCGTTTTTGATGCTTCGACAGAGATCTCCAGAGCGTCGGCGTCAACGCTCACGGCAGCGGACAGACAGCCCGCTGTCATCATCAGCGCACAAAAAAACGCAAGCATACGTTTATAATTGCCCATGTATGTTTTCCTTCTTTCTATTGTATACGTATCAGTCTGCGCAGACCTTAAAGAATAATACTGTAATAGAATAGCATATCGAGCAAATTAAGTCAATGTGCAAAATCAAGCAATTATTGCACGCTTGTATCAAAATGTGTGTGTAAAAAAGACCGCCGTGTCTGAAAATCAAGGGATCACCGATCAAATTGGTCGGAGTCTCTGAAAAGACACGGCGTAAATATTTATATTATCTGATCTTGCTTCCTGCGGGGATATCGTCCGTGAAGATGACCTTTACGTCACCGTTCGGGCAGTCTGCTGCGAGGATCATTCCCTGACTTTCAACGCCGCACAGCTTTGCGGGCTTGAGATTTGCCGCTATAATGACGGTGTGGCCGATGAGTTCTTCGGGCTTGTAGTACTGAGAGATACCGCTTGCGACAGTTCTTGTGCCGCTGCCGTCATCGAGGGTGAGCTTCAGGAGCTTTTTCGATTTCTTGACAGGCTCGCACTCAAGGATCTTTGCGGTCCTGAGCTCAACCTTCGCAAAATCATCTATACCGATGAGCGCAACGCCTTCGGGCTTCTCCGAATTGTTACTGCTCTTTTCGGCAGCCTGAGCTTTCTCTGCGTTCTTCTTTACGATCTCGTTCAGCTCGTCGATCTCCTTGTCAACGTCTATTCTCGGGAAGATAGCCTGACCCTTCTTGACCTTTACGTCGAGCGGGAGTACATTGAAGCTGCCTGCGTTATCGTAAACGGCAAGCTCGCTCGATGCGCCGATCTGCTCAAATACGAGCGGCATTGTTGTCGGCATAAATGCGGAAAGGAGAGTGGAGCAGATCCTGATCGTCTCGAGGAGATTATAGAGAACGCTTGCAAGGCGAGCCTTCTTCGTCTCGTCCTTGCCGAGGATCCACGGGGTTGTTTCGTCGATATACTTGTTGGCGCGGGAGACTACCTTGAAGATCTCCGCAAGCGCATTGTTGAGCTGTGTCTGATCGATGAATTCATCGACTTTTCCGCGAAGCGCAGTCGCCTCTTTGATAAGTTCGTCGTCAAATTCGCCGCTTTCACGCTCTGTCGGCAGAGTGCCGCCGAAATACTTCTCGACCATCGCAACCGTTCTCGAAACGAGGTTTCCGAGTCCGTTTGCAAGATCTGTGTTGATCCTGTTTATCATGACCTCGTTGGAGAAGGAGCTGTCTGCGCCGAGAGCCATTTCTCTGAGAATATGGTAACGGATAGCGTCTGCGCCGTAACGCTCGCCGAGTACGAACGGATCAACGACATTTCCGAGCGATTTACTCATCTTCTGACCGTTGAAGGTGATCCAGCCGTGAACGGCAAGGTGCTTCGGAAGAGGAAGATCGAGCGCCATGAGGATAGCGGGCCATGTGATCGCATGGAATCTCATGATATCCTTTGCTACCATGTGAACATCTGCGGGCCAGAACTTGTCGAAATCGTTATGAGCGCTGTTTTCATAACCAAGCGCCGTGATATAGTTCGAGAGCGCGTCTACCCAGACGTATACAACGTGATCCGTGTCGAACGGAACGGGGATACCCCATTTGAAGGAGTTTCTCGAAACACAGAGATCCTCAAGACCGGGTTTTATGAAGTTGTTGACGAGCTCTGTCGCTCTTGTCTTCGGACGAAGGTAATCGGTCTCTGTCAGGAGCTTCTCGAGACGCTCGGCAAACGGCGCCATCTTCATAAAGTAAGCTTCTTCCTTCGCCTGTCTGACGGGGCGGTGACACTCGGGGCAGCAGCCGTCCTCATCGAGCTGGCTGTCTGTCCAGAAACTCTCGCACGGAGTGCAGTAGTTGCCTGCATATTCGCCCTTGTAGATATATCCCTTGTCGTAAAGCGCCTTGAATATCTTCTGAACAGCCTCAACGTGATAGTCGTCGGTCGTTCTGATATAGCGGTCGTAATCCACGTTCATGTACTTCCAGAGCTTCTTGAAGATCTCAACGATCTCATCGACATACTGCTTGGGAGTGATGCCTTTTTCCTTTGCCTTCTGCTCTATTTTAAGACCGTGCTCGTCCGTTCCTGTGAGGAACATAACATCGTAACCCTGCATTCTCTTATAACGCGCGATCGAGTCGCACGCTACCGTCGTGTAGCAATGTCCGATATGCGGATTGCCAGACGGATAATAGATCGGTGTCGTAATGTAAAATTTACCCTTATTCATCATATCACAGTCCTTTTTCTTGATATATATAACGCTCCTTCGAGCCATACATTATATTTTACCACTTTCGGGAAGATTTTTCAATAAGCGGGGAGATAATTATTGGGGCGGTGAGATCAAGCTCCGCTGTTTACCCCGATATCGAACGGCGCAGGACTTCGAGAGCGTCGGCGCTGTCGGCGGTCCCGTCGGAGTTTATGTCGGCAAGCGTCATCTTATAGGGGGAGAGCGTTGTCAGCCCCACGCTTGAACGAAGTATCAGCAGAGCGTCGGCGGACGTTGCGGTGCCGTCGGAGTCTACATCGCCCTTGATGCCGTCGAGCAGGATGAACGGGATCTTGTGCTCCTCTGCGTATGAAAGCGCCTGAGTTTCGGGATAACAGTATATAGTGAGCTTCGGACAGTTGAAGAAGGCGTACTCGTTTATGGAAACAAGCGTGTCGGGGAGGACAGCCTTTTCTAAAGACGAGCAGCTTGCAAATGCGCTCTCTCCGATCGACCTGACTGCGCCTGCGCTGACGGATTCAAGACTGTCACAGCCTGCGAAGGCGTATGCGCTGATCGAAGACACCGTGTCGGGAATGGTGACGGTTCTGAGCGATTTGCACTCAAAAAACGCCCATTTGCCGATCGCAGTAACGCCGCTCGGGATCGTGACGGACTCGATGCTGTTGCAGTTTTTGAATGCGTTCCAGCCGATATAGGTCACGGGTGTTCCGTTGATCTTGTCGGGGATCACGACATCTTTCTCCTGACCGTTGTACTTCTTTATCTCGACAGTTCCGCTGCTGAGTATGTCATACTCAAAGCCGCCGTAGGATTTTCCGCTTTCTTTGACAGAGAAGCTGCCTGTGTCCTGTGCGTCCGATGATATCCCGGCGCAGATCCCCTGCGTGCTTCCCGCAATGATAAGAGCGGACAATATCGCTGCGCAGAGAATAGTTTTCAGTATTTTCATAGCGTATCACCTGCTGCTGTTAGGTGTATATTTGCTGCGGAAACATTGAACTGCCCGCTCTTTAATTATATAAAAACCCGAAATGCGTGTCAATACGTCCCGTCAAAAATACAGGGAAATCAGCGTTCTCTCATTTTCTCTCATTTAAAGATTTTCCCGAGCATTTTTTCAAAAGGGCGTGCCGTCGGAGGTATCATTCAAGCTTTTTATGGGTCAGTAACGCTTAATGTCCTCTCCGCCCCGATGCGATGAGAATGGTTCTTAAAAATTGATTTCCGTGTTATCGGGAAGTGGGGTATTTACAAAATTCGATTGTAATGCTATAATAAGAAACGATACCTACGGCAGCACCGCACAAAGACCGCCGACGGCTTGCGGAGGATCTGCTTGATCTTTTGCGCGTTACTGCCCCAAATCTTACAGATTTTGATCTACGGAGGGAAAAATATGTCAAAACAGCTTGCTAAGGCGTATGACGCCTCACAGTTTGAAAGCAGGATCTATGACTTCTGGATGGAAAATAATTATTTCCATGCCGATATCGATGAAAATAAGAAGGCGTACTCTATAGTGATGCCGCCGCCGAATATTACGGGACAGCTCCACATGGGTCACGCTCTCGACAATACTCTTCAGGATATACTTATCAGATTCAAGAGAATGCAGGGCTACAGCGCACTCTGGCTTCCCGGAACGGATCACGCTTCCATCGCTACGGAAGCCAAGATAGTTGAGGCTATGCGCAAGGAAGGCGTTACAAAAGAGGATCTCGGCCGTGAAAAGTTCCTCGAGCGCGCGTGGGACTGGAAAAAGGAATACGGCGGCAGGATCGTAAAGCAGCTTCGCAAGATGGGCTCGTCCGCAGACTGGGAGCGCGAGCGCTTTACGATGGACGAGGGCTGCAACAAGGCGGTCAAGGAAGTATTTGTACGCCTGTATGAAAAGGGACTTATCTACAGAGGCGAGAGGATCATCAACTGGTGCCCGAAGTGCCTGACGTCTATCTCCGACGCAGAGGTAACATACGAGGAGCAGGCAGGTCATTTCTGGCATCTGCGCTACGCTTTCTCCGACGGCAGCGGTTATCTCAATCTTGCAACGACACGTCCCGAGACGCTTCTCGGAGATACAGCCGTTGCGGTAAACCCGAACGATGAGAGATACAAGGACGTTGTCGGCAAGACTGTTATTCTTCCGATAGTTCACCGCGAGATCCCCGTTGTCGCTGACGACTATGTTGAAATGGATTTCGGAACGGGCGTTGTAAAGATCACCCCCGCTCATGACCCGAACGACTTCGAGGTAGGACTTAGACACAATCTGCCCGTTATCAATGTTATGACGGACGATGCGAAGATCACGGAAGATTACCCGAAGTACGCAGGCATGGACCGCTACGAGGCAAGAAAGGCTATCGTTGCCGACCTCGAAGCGGAGGGCGCTCTTGTCAAGATCGAGGATTACTCTCACAATGTCGGCACCTGCTACCGCTGCTCGACAACGGTAGAGCCGAGAGTTTCAAAGCAGTGGTTCGTTAAGATGAAGCCGCTCGCAGGTCCCGCTATCGACGCTGTTAAGAACGGTGAGACGGATTTCGTTCCGCCGCATTTTGAAAAAACATATTTCCACTGGCTTGAAAATATCCGTGACTGGTGTATCTCCCGTCAGCTCTGGTGGGGTCATCAGATACCCGCATTCTACTGCGACGACTGCGGAGAGCTTGTTGTTACGAAGGAGAACTCCGCTGTCTGCCCGAAGTGCGGCAAAAAGATGCGGCAGGATCCCGACACGCTCGATACGTGGTTCTCGTCGGCGCTGTGGCCGTTCTCTACGATGGGCTGGCCCGATGAGACTCCCGAGCTGAAGTATTTCTACCCGACAAACGTACTCGTAACAGGCTATGATATCATTCCCTTCTGGGTAATGCGTATGATGTTCAGCGGTATCGAGCACACAGGCGAGGTGCCGTTCTCCAAGGTGCTTATTCACGGCCTTGTCCGCGACTCTCAGGGCAGAAAGATGTCCAAGTCGCTCGGCAACGGCATCGATCCGCTCGAGGTCATAGAGAAGTACGGCGCAGATGCGCTCAGACTGACGCTCGTAACAGGCAACGCGCCCGGCTCCGATATGAGATATTCCGAGGAGAAGATCACAGCAAGCAGAAATTTTGCCAACAAGCTCTGGAACGCAAGCCGCTTCGTGCTTATGAATATAGGAGACAAGGAGATTCCGACAACTCTTCCCGATACGCTCGAGACAGAGGACAAGTGGATCATCTCCGTTCTCAACACAACAGCAAAGGAAGTTGCCGACAATCTCGATAAGTACGAGCTCGGTATCGCAGTATCGAAGATCTACGACTTCATCTGGGACTGCTACTGCGACTGGTACATCGAGCTTGCAAAGGCGAGACTTCAGGCAGGCGGCGAATCTGCCGACAATGCGCTGAGAGTTCTCGTGTGGGTACTTGACAAAGCGCTCAAGCTGCTGCATCCGTTTATGCCGTTCATCACAGAGGAGATCTGGCAGACAATCCCGCACGAGGGCGAGACGATCATGCTGCAGAAGTTCCCCGAGTATGACGAGGCGTACAGCTTCGACAGCGCAGTCGCCGAGATGACGCGCATCATGGACGCTATAAAGGCGATCAGAAACCGCCGCGCCGAGATGAATGTTCCGCCGTCAAGAAAGGCTAAGGTCTATGTTGAGACGCAGTTCGCCGACACGTTCGAAAACGGCGCCAAGTTCATCATCAAGCTGGCTTCCGCAAGTGAAGTCGAGGTGGGCGAAAAGTGGAGCATAGACGGCGCTGTTACGGCAGTTACCGCCGACGCAAAGCTCTATCTGCCTATGGAGGAGCTTGTCGATAAGGAAGCGGAGCTAAAGCGTTTGAACAAGGAGCTTGCAAACGTTGAGAAGATGCTTGCACAGGACGAGGCTAAGCTCAAAAACGAGGGCTTCCTTGCAAAAGCGCCCGAGAAGGTCGTAGAGAAGATCAAGGCGCAGCGTGACCGTGAGCAGGAGAAGGTCGCTATGATAAAGGCGGCTATCGCTCAGCTTTCGTAATTATTATTGATCGGGCGGAAGGTTCTTTGGACCGACCGCCCTTTTATTTGCTTTTACTTGTATGTGAAAAGGGCGGCAAATGCCCGCTTCAGGAGATCTTATATGGAAGTGATAAAATACGATCATCTGCCGCAGGCGGCAAAAAGGATACGCACACAGGTCTTTATTGACGAGCAGAAGTTTAAGGTCGAATTTGACGAGACGGACGCTGTCTGCACGCATCTTGTTATGTTCGAGGGAAATTCTGCGGCAGCGGTATGCCGATATTTTTACAGCGAAGAAAAGGGCTGCTATATGATAGGCAGAGTAGCCGTTGACAGGGCGCACAGAGGAAAGGGCTTCGGCGCGGCTATGATGCTTGAGGCGGAACGCTTTATCGGAGAGGACGGCGGCAAGTGTATCGCAGTGTCGGCGCAGTGCAGAGTCAGGGGGTTTTATGAGCGGCTCGGATATAAGGCGGCGTCCGATGAATATTTAGACGAGTATTGTCCGCACATTTTGATGAAGAAGAAACTTAAGGAGCCACTGAATAAATCACGTCCTGCGGACTGAGCACTCACTTTAATCAGTGTCTCCTTAAAAAAAGCAGCAAAAAGTTTACGACTTATACAAAAATATTTGTAAGTTTTGTATTGCATTGATCGAACAATTATGGTAAAATGTTGATATGAGCAATGTAAGCTTGTTTCCCATATAATCAAAAAATGGGATCGGCAAATATCAAGGGGGTCGTATTATATGCTTTTTACTATCTTTAATTCAACGCGCACACCGCTCGAGGAACGCGGCTACACGTTCGCAAAGGACAGCGAGCCTATTTTCGACAAGGAGATCTACAACGAGGTACTTATCCAGAAGGGCAAGAAGTATGCCGACGGTCTTCAGGCTAAGTTCGACGAAAAGCTCGAGCCTATCTGCCTGGGTGAAGACGAGGTATTCTACACGGTGCTGTTCGAGCGCGTTAGCCTTGAAGGGGAAAGCGATGTGCCGTCAGCGGTAATGTGGCAGGAGATATCTCTTCTCGGTCACGAATGATCTTATCAAGAACTGCCGCTGCCGATGCGATATTGTGCAGCGGCTTGTTTTATCCTTTAAGTTAAATTGGACTAACTTAAGTCTGCTCCGAAAACGGGCTGCGCTATGACAAACGGAAAACACACTTATGTGACACAATATCGGGTGGGGGTTGCCCTGATTTGGCAGAGAATGTATCTCCCGAGCATCATAATGAGATATATTTTGTTAAGTTGGCACAAATTTTTCTTGATTTTTCACCGATTACATTGTATAATTAATAGTACGGAAATATGTATTTGCATGCTCCGAATTTATTGATAAAGGAGAATGATATATGAGCTTAGAAAATGCTGTTGTTCTTGCGAAAAGACCTGCAAAAACGATCTATCGCGACGGCGATACGGTAATAAAGGTGTTTGAGGAAGGCTTCTCGAAGGCCGATATCCTCAACGAGGCGCTCAATCATGCGAGGATCGAGGAGACAAATCTCAATATCCCGCGTATCAAGGGAATAAATATGGTTGACGGAAAGTGGGCGATCTTCACCGATTACATCGAGGGAAAGACACTTGCCGCTCTGATGGCTGAAAATCCCGCTAAGTTTGACGAGTATCTCGATCTTTTCGTAGAGCTGCATATCATAGTTCACGAGCAGCGCCAGCGCCTGCTCAACAGTCTCAAGATCAAGACGAGCAGAAAGATAGACGAGAGCGACCTCAACGCAACTATCCGCTATGAGCTTCAGACGAGACTTCAGTCAATGCCGCGTCACCATAAGGTGTGCCACGGAGACTTCAACCCAAGCAATATCATAATCAAAGAGGACGGCACGCCCTATATACTCGACTGGGCGCACGCTTCTCAGGGCAACGCCGCCGCAGACGCTGCAATAACATACTTGCTGTTCAAGCTCAAGGGAGAGGACGAGGTCGCAGAGAAGTACATCAACCTCTACTCGATCAAGAGTGACACCGCAAAGCAGTATATCCAGAAGTGGGTACCGATCGTTGCCGCCACGCAGTCGCTCCACGGCACGGAGGAGGAGAAAGAGATCCTTCTTCACTGGGCAGATGTTGTAGAGTGGTCGTAGGACAATATTGTCTCAGTTATACAGACTGCCGAAACTCGCTCGCTTCACTCTGTTTTGTCAGCGTGAGTGAACGATCATATTACAATGAGAATGCCGCCGATCGTGACGGCATTTCTTTTTGTATTGTTCACGAATAGTCAACAAATAATCCGAAAAATAGGGTATAATAAAGGAGACGCCGCTCGGACCGTACAGTACCGGGTCGGCGGCTGACGAAAAACAGCGCTCGGAAATGAGCAGAACAGCCGTAAGATGCGGCAAAATGAAAGGAATGTTTATAATGGAAATTACAAAAGATATGACAATGGGACAGATCCTGGGCGTTGACCCCGATATCGCATTCGTTCTTATGGAGTGCGGTATGCACTGCGTTGGCTGCCCTTCTTCGATCGGTGAGTCCCTTGAGGACGCATGTATGGTACACGGACTCAACTCCGATGACGTGCTTGCAAGCATCCACTCTTTCCTCAAGGAAAAGAACAAGTAAGGTAAACTGATATGAAACTGCTTTGTATCGGGGACGTTGTCGGCGATGTCGGCTGCCGTCATCTTGCGAAAACGCTTCCGAGGTTCCGCCGCGAGCATGGCGTGGATATGGTCGTGTGCAACGGCGAAAATTCGGCGGAGGGCAACGGGATCACTCCCGATTCCGCAAACTTTCTCCTCGACTGCGGCGTTGATATTATTACAACGGGCAATCATTCGTTCCGCCGCAGAGAAAGCTACGGCTTTTACGATGAGTGCGAGCAGCTGATCCGTCCCGCAAACTATCCCGAGGGCACGACTCCCGGGCGGGGGATTGCAGTCTTCGATATGCTGAGGTACAGAGTCGGCGTCGTAAATATTATGGGTACGATGTACCTTGAACCGCTTGCAAATCCCTTTCTCTGTCTGGACGAATGTCTGAAAAAGCTGGAGAACTGCTCGGTTATCGTTGTTGACTTCCACGCCGAAGCTACAGCGGAAAAGCGGGCGTTCGGATTTTACGCCGACGGCAGAGTCTCCGCTGTGGTCGGTACACATACTCACGTTCAGACCTCCGATGAATGTATCCTGCCGAAGGGGACGGGCTATATCACTGATCTCGGAATGACAGGGCCTGTAAATTCGGTGCTCGGAGTAAAGAGCGAGATCGCCGTCGAGAAATTCAGAAATATGATGCCCGTCCGCTTCGATACGGCTGACGGCGAATGTAAGATGGGCTGCTGTCTTTTCGATATCGACGAGAAAACGGGCAGGGCGCGTTCGGCACAGCGGTTCAATGTTTAAATTTATATAATAATTAAGAGCAGAAGCGTGATGCCTCTGCTCTTTTTTTTGTTATGTGAGTGATTTTCCTATCTTTTCGCTGCTTCCCATACCTACGCTGCTGCGGAGTACGGCGAGCGCATCGTTGGCGGTGACCTGTCCGTCATCGTCAATGTCCGCAAGGAGCTGATGCAGACTGTCGAGCGTTTCCATGCCTACGCTGTTTCGAAGTATTGCGAGCGCATCGTTTGCCGTGATCTGCTCGTCACCGTCGATATCACCGTAGATTCCCTTCGGACTCGGCTCAGGCTCAGGCTCGGGCTCAGGCTCAGGCTCGGGCTCAGGCTCGGGTTCGGGATCGGGAGTGTAGTTCGGCTGCTTTTCCCCGCACTGTGTGCAGACACCGTCTGTGTAGGTGTGCGCTGTTTTCGGGACTGTCTGCTGAGCTGTGATGATCTCGCCGCAGACGGAGCAGTGAGAACCTTCCGTCTTGCC
>ONIC01000158.1 GCA_900317815.1 uncultured Eubacteriales bacterium
CTCTGCTGCGTGTTCATCGGCTGATTGAAACTCTGCTGCGTGTTCATCGGCTGATTGAAATTCTGCTGCGTGTTCATCGGCTGATTGAAATTCTGCTGCGTGTTCATCGGCTGATTGAGGTTCTGCTGCGTGTTCATCGGCTGCTGTGTATTCATCGGTGCCGCCTGTGTTGCAGCATTCTCCGGGAATCCCGCAGGCGCCGTGCTGTTGAGCGACATCAAGCTGTCAGCGGACATACCGCCTGTTGTTTTCATGGGTATGTTGAACATTTAGTGTATACCTTCCTTTCGTAATAAAATCGGTAATATATCGACCGCAGGCGGCATTGCCGCCTGTGGACATACCAAAGCTTTCCGCCCGGTAACACTCCCAATTAATCATACCACATTATCAGCCAATTGTCAAAGGTATTCTAATAAATATCAATAAAAAAATATCGATGTCGCTGTATTTTGTAAAACCTTCGCATAAAAAAGGCGCAGGCAAGCGAAAAAGCCCGTCTGCACCGATTTAATGGATCATTTAGCGTTCCTGATAAAGCCGAAATTATCCTTTATATAGATCACGCCCGAGATCACCGTCAGCACCGCAGTTATCCACAGCAGCACTGTATTGATAACAGAAATTATCCCCTGAGCGCCGCTGAGTCCGAGTATGCCCATGCCCGACAGTTCAAGAAGATATCCGTTTATCATAACTATGATTATTGCGACCATCTGGCTCACGGTCTTTGCCTTGCCCCACATATTGGCGGCAACGACCTTTCCGTTTTCGGCAGCAATCAGTCTGATCGAGGTCACGGAGAACTCACGGAACAGCACAAGAATAATGAATGCCGCCCCGATTATATCAAGCTCGATGAAACAGGCGAACGCAGAGATCACAAGGATTTTATCGGCAAGCGGATCGGCAAATTTTCCGAAATCCGTCACCATATCGTACTTGCGGGCGATCTTGCCGTCAAGCATATCGGTTATCGACGCAACCGCAAAGATCAGCAGTGCAATCAGATAATGATGCGGTATGCTCCCGATAAGCAGTGCCGCCGCAAAGAAAGGCACAAGTATTATCCGCAGAAGCGTCAGCTTATTTGGTAGATTCAATTCAAGGTACCCCCTTATTTAAGTGTGGAGTTTTATAATCCGGAAGATCACAAAGTTACTCGATCATTTCGCCTACAGGATCGACGTCCAGCATATCGGATATACGGACTTTGACTATCTCGCCCGGCTGAGGCTTTCTGCCTTCCGATGTAAAGAACACCTTGCCGTCAACTTCGGGTGCGTCGGCCTTGCTTCTGCCGAAGAAGCACTCGGCGTAGCGGTCAAATCCCTCTGTGAGCACCTCTATCTCCTTGCCGATCAGAGCTTCGTTGTAGCGCTCCATCGTGAGCTGCTGCTGTTCCATGAGGATCTCCGCGCGTCGTTCCTTTACGTCGTCGTCGATCTGATCCTTCATCTTTGCTGCGGGCGTGTCCTCCTCGCAGGAATACGGGAAACATCCCATACGCTCGAAGCCTATCTCCTTCGAGAACTCGGCAAGCTGTTCGAACTGCTCCTCTGTCTCTCCGGGGAAGCCCGTTATAAATGTCGTTCGAAGCACCATTCCCGGGATATTTTCACGCAGCTTCTTCACAAGCGCCGTCAGGCTCTCCCTGTCGCCGCCTCTGCCCATGCGCTTCAACACCTGCTTGTCACAGTGCTGGAGCGGGATATCCATATATTTAACGAGCTTGTCCTCCTCTGCGAACGTCCTGATAAGCTCGTCCGTTATCGCTTCGGGGTAACAGTAGAGAACTCTTATCCACTCAAGTCCGTCTATCCTGCAAAGCTTTCTGAGAAGCTCCGCCAATTTGTACTCGCCGTAAATGTCGATACCGTACTTCGTAGTGTCCTGCGCTATAACGATAAGCTCCTTTACGCCGCCCTTGGAAAGCTCCTCGGCTTCCTTAACAAGATTTTCCATTCTGCGGCTCCTGTATCCGCCGCGTATCATCGGGATAGCGCAGTAGGTGCAGTGATTGTCGCAGCCCTCCGCGATCTTTAAATATGCGTAGTAATACTCCGTGCTCTGTATCCTGCCGCCTTCGAGCGGGAGCTTCCTCTTGTCGGGGAAAAGCTCGACCGTCTGGTTTTCAAGCACGCGGCGGACTACCTTGTCGATCTCGCCGTTTCCACCGATACCTACCACAGCGTCAAGCTCGGGCAGTTCGCTGAGCATCTGCTCACGGTAGCGCTCCGTCAGGCAGCCCGTGGCGATAAGAGCCTTGATCTTGCCCTCCTCCTTGAGCTTTGCAAGCTCGAGTATCTCGTCGATGCTCTCCTGTTTTGCGCTCTCAATAAAGCCGCAGGTATTGATGATAGCAACGTCTGCGAGCGCAGGATCGTCGATTATCTTGTACCCCGCCGCCTTCAGCGCAGCGAGCATCATCTCCGCATCGACACGGTTCTTCGCGCAGCCGAGACTGATTATTCCAACGGAATGTTCCATAATTACACCTCTATGTTTACTCCTCAAATTCCATCAGCGCAGCTTTGATATCAGGCCACGAATAGCCGAGTCTTTGCAGCGCAGCGACCGTCCTGCGGCGGTCCTTTTCATCCTCGAGCTTGTCGGCATACTTTCTCCCGATAAGCTCTGTGAGCTGCTCGACGGGGTCTATCTCAAACTCGTCGAGAACACTCTGAGCGGTCTCCTTATCAATGCCCTTTTCGATCAGCTTATACATAGCTCCCCGAACGGACATTCTTTTGATATACAGCAGATCGTGCGCAAGGCGTCTGGCGTAGCTTTCGTCATTGACAAGACCAAGCTCCTCCATTCTCCCGATCACCTCGGAGACAGTCTCGCTGCCCGCCTCTTTATACAGCTTCTGCGCAAGCTGACCGCTCGAGTAGTCACGCCCCGACAAAAGCCAGAGCGCCTTCTCCTTAGCCCGCTTGTAATCGGAGAGCTTTATCAGCTCGTGCAGCTCATTATCGTCAAGCTGCGTCCCGACGCCGATACATTTTTCCTCAAGTACCTGCGTATCGAGCTTCATCGCATATTCACCGTCGATATACACGCTCGAAAGCTGCTTCCTTGCGGGATTGATCGCAGTTATTATCATAATTCGTCATCATCTACAAGAATGTCTATATTGACCTTCTTTGCGGGCGCAGCGCTCTTCTTTGGAGCCTCCTGAACAGGCTTTTCAGGCTCTGCGGGAGCGGCTGCTTTTTTGTCGGGAAGCTCGGGCTCTTCGTCTTTCTTCGCCTTTCCCTTTGCGATAGTCTTGCTGCCCTTTGCGAGCGGCTTCGTAGCGATCTCGGCTGACTTCTCCATGATCTTTGCTTCAATTTCTGCCGCAAGCTCGGGTTCGTCTATCAGAAGCTGCTTCGTCTTGTCTCTGCCCTGCGCAAGACGTCTCTCACCGTATGAGAACCATGCTCCCGACTTCTGGATAATATCGGCTCTCAGACCGAGATCGACGATCTCGCCCTCCTTCGAGATACCCTTGCCGTACATTATATCAAACTCAGCCTCACGGAACGGAGGCGCTACTTTATTCTTAACGACCTTTACCTTTGTGTGCGATCCGACCATCTCCGTGCCGACCTTGAGCGTCTCTACCTTCCTGATATCAAGCCGAACGGAGGAGTAGAATTTCAGTGCTCTGCCGCCCGGTGTCACCTCGGGATTTCCGAACATAATGCCGACCTTTTCACGAAGCTGGTTAATAAAGATAGCAACGCATCTGCTCTCGGCAATAGCTCCCGTGAGTTTTCTCAGCGCCTGAGACATAAGTCTCGCCTGAAGACCTACGTGAGAATCGCCCATCTCGCCCTCGATCTCAGCCTTCGGAACGAGAGCTGCTACCGAGTCAACAACGATAACATCAATAGCGCCCGAGCGAACGAGCGTCTCTGTGATCTCGAGCGCCTGCTCGCCTGTTGACGGCTGCGAAACGAGCAGCGAATCAACGTCCACTCCGAGAGCGGCTGCATAGACGGGATCGAGAGCGTGCTCAACGTCGATGAAAGCGACCGTTCCGCCGTCCTTCTGGCCTTCTGCTATGCAGTGGAGCGCAAGAGTTGTCTTACCCGAGCTTTCGGGGCCGTACATCTCGACGATCCTTCCTCTCGGAAGACCGCCGATACCGAGCGCGATATCAAGAGACAGCGAGCCTGTCGAGATCGCGTCTACCTTCATGACCTCCTTCTGACCGAGACGCATTACGGCGCCCTTGCCAAACTGCTTTTCAATTTTATCAAGCGCAGTTTCAAGCGCTTTTTCTCTATCTAATGCCATATACTGTTCGTCCTTTCCGACTGTGATTAAAAATTAAAAAATCCGATACGCACAATGCGTGTTTATACCATTTATTATAAAGCATATTTCCCCAAGTGTCAACCGCACCCACATCGTGCGCCCAAGCGGGCGCAGGCATATACGCGAACTTAGTTTATCGTATGCCTTACCTTTAGTGCCGCGGCGGACGGTGTCCGCTGACAATTACGCGAACTTAGTTTATCGTA
>ONIC01000009.1 GCA_900317815.1 uncultured Eubacteriales bacterium
ACCGACCGAGGCGGCAGCCGAGACTAAAGATGCAAGCAAGATGAGTGCTCAGTTCGTAGAACGTGATTTATTCAGTGGCTCCTTAAAAACTAAAAAATAAGATCAAAGCGTGGTGAGGATAATGGGAAGGATAAATGTGCTGGACAAGCACCTGGCAGAACTAATCGCAGCGGGAGAGGTCGTTGAAAGACCGTCCTCGGCGATCAAGGAGCTTATAGAAAATTCAATAGATTCGGGCGCAACGGCGATAACGGTCGAGATACAAAACGGCGGCGTAACTATGATGCGTGTGACCGATAACGGCAGCGGTATCCTTCGCGAGGATATCCGCAACGCGTTTTTGCGCCACGCTACAAGCAAGGTCGCAAAGCAGGCTGACCTTGACGCGATAGGAACTCTCGGCTTCCGTGGGGAAGCGCTCGCATCGATTGCGGCTGTTGCAAAGGTGGAGCTTCTGACGAAGGCTCGTGAGGAAGAGATAGGCACTCATTATGTTATAGAGGGCGGCGTTGAAAAATGCTTTGAGGATTCGGGCTGCCCTGACGGTACTACGTTCATAATCAGAGAACTTTTTTACAACACTCCCGCCAGAATGAAGTATCTGAAATCCAACACTGCCGAATCAACGGCAGTTGCGTCCGTTGTTGACAAGATTGCGCTGTCCCACAGCGATGTTGCGTTCAGCTTTATTCGAGATAATCGTAAGACACTTTCCACATCGGGCGACGGCAATGATAAAAACTGCGTTTACTCTGTGCTCGGGAGAGAGTTTTCCAATAATTCCGTTTTTGTAAAGTATGAGCTCAACGGAGTGACGGTCGAGGGCTTTGTTACGAAGCCGCAGGCAGCCCGCGCATCGAGAGGTATGCAGAATTTCTTTATCAACGGCAGATTTGTCAAGACGAGAACCGCTATGGCAGCGCTGGAGGAGGCCTGCAAGGGTATGGTCATGGTCGGCAAGTACCCCGGATGTGTGCTCCATATCGGGATACCCTTTGAGCTGGTAGATGTAAATGTTCATCCCGCAAAGATCGAGGTGAGATTTGCTAACGACCGTCCCGTTTTCGAGGCTGTCTACCACGGCGTTCGCTCGGCGCTCGTTCAGGGAGATACGGTCAGGCAGTTCCGATCTGATTCCTTCAAGCCGTCCGAGCTTGTTGACAGATCGGTCGTGAAGAAGCCGTTTCAGATGTCGCAGTACGAGGTGCAGAAACTCGGCAGAGATCCGAGGATCGTGCCTCCGTCGAAGTCGCTTGAGGTCTACACAAGTATACTTAAGGATCCGCTGGGCGAGAGGAAAGAAAGGCAGCTCCCGCTTGTCCCGAGAACCGCTCCGACACCGCCCGCTCCCGAGGAAAGCCGCAGGGTGAATATCAATATAGACTTTGACGAGGAAGACGAGCTGACGCTGCCGCTTCTCAAAAACGATAAGTCCGGAGAGGCTGTGGAAAAGGAAGAGAACGCACCGTCACAGACGGAAGGTTTTTTCGAAACGGATACCGATATCCCGGAAGAGACCGTTTCGGAAACTCAGACACAAGCGCCTGCTGACGAAGCTGTGAAAGACGAGATAAAACCGCTCGTTGACGTTGACGGCGACAGGATACATTTTGTCGGAGAGGCGTTCAAGACATACATTATAATAGAGAAAAACGATGAGCTTGTTATGATCGACAAGCACGCTCTGCACGAGCGGATAATTTACGAGAAGCTCAAGCGTGAGCAAGGCAGGAAATATGCGCAGTATCTCCTTGAACCTGTTGCCGTACCGCTTTCAAAGGCGCAGTACAACGGGATTCTCGAGCGGCTCGATATGATGTCGGAGTCGGGGTTTGAGATAGACGATTTCGGCTCGGGTACCGTTCTGGTGCGTTCGGCGCCGTCGTTTCTCAGCGCATACGACGTGCCTGCTACCATTGAAGAAATGGCGGATCATATCCTCGAACACAAGAGCAATATAGAGAGTGAGTACACCGACTGGCTGTATCACAACATCGCCTGCCGAAGCGCAATAAAGGGCGGCGACAAGAGCTCTCCGCAGGAGCTGATCGACCTGTATCTGAAGATGGGAGAGGATCCGAATTACAGATACTGCCCGCATGGCAGACCTACTTCGATCGTTATGACGAGGTATCAGATAGAAAAACAATTCGGCAGGTTGGGATAATATTGACTGATAAAAAAATTAAAATAGCGGCGGTCGTCGGTCCTACGGCATCGGGAAAGACACGTCTCGGAGTCAGCCTTGCAAAAAGACTCGGCGGAGAGGTGATCTCGGCTGATTCGATGCAGATCTATGAGGGCATGGATATCGCTTCGGCAAAGCCGACGGTTGACGAGATGGACGGAGTTGCGCATCATCTGATCGGTATTATACCGAGGAGCGAGAGCTTCAGTGTGGCAAGGTATGTCGAGCTTGCAAAGGAGAAGATAGAGGAAGTTTCGTCGCGCGGAAGACTTCCGATAATCGTCGGCGGAACGGGACTGTACGTTGATTCGCTGCTGAACAACATAACATTCACGGAGAACGAAGCCGATTTGCAGCTTCGCCGCTCGCTCTTCGAATTTTCCGAGAAAAACGGGGCGCAGGCGCTCTGGAGGGAGCTTCTGAAGATTGATCCCGAGTCGGCGGGGCGTATCGAGCCGAACAATGTAAAAAGAGTTGTGCGCGCACTGGAAGTATACAAAACAACGGGCATTACGATGACGGAGCAGAACAGACGCTCAAGACTTGCTCCGAGTCCGTATGATACAGTGAAGCTCGGTCTGAAAACGGCTGACCGTGAAAAACTCTATGACAGGATAAACAGGCGGGCAGACGAGATGATAAATGCGGGACTGCTTGAGGAAGCAAGACTGATACTCAGCGACACCGCGATCGGCGAGACTGCGAAAAAGGCGATAGGCTGCAAGGAGTTTGCGCCGTATTTTCGCGGGGAAGAGACGCTTTCAGAGGCTCTTGAGACGATGAAACGCGAGACGAGACGGTACGCAAAACGGCAGCTTACCTGGTTTTTGAGAGACAGCGGGATCGAGTGGTACAACACAGACGAGCTCGATTTCGAAACAATAGAAGATATGGCGGAAGAAAAGATAAGAAAGCAGTTGGGGAGACACTGATTAAGGCGAGTGCTCAGTCCGCAGGACGTGGTTTAATCAGCGGCTCCTTGGATCTGAAAAGGTGACTACATGAACGAAGATAATTACTACGGCGTTCCCGATGAGGGCGAAAGCCCCGAGCAGCGGCGCAGACGCTACAGCCGAAATAAAAAACGAAAAGAGAAGAAACGCAGAGAAACGGTCGGCAGAGTGCTGCTTGCGCTCTTTATGCTTTTTGTACTTGCCTATGTTTCCATGACGATATACACTTCGAATTTTACGATGCTCGAGACGGAGCAGGCGGATTATTACGAGCTTAACGACGGAGTTGAGGTAGAGGCGGTCGCACTTCGAAACGAGGTATACATCACTAATTCGAAGAAGGGGATCATCTCCTACACCGTAAGCGACGGTGAAAAGGTCAATGCGGGCGGAACGGTCGCAGAACTCTTCTCATCCGAGCAGGAGGTCGAGAACTACCAGAAGTACAACGAAATAAACGATGAGCTGACGCTGCTTCGCAGTATGACAAATTCAAATGACACTCTCTTCGTCAATCTCGACACAGTCGATGCTCAGATCAAAAAAAAGATCTCGGAATATAAAAATCTCACGGCATCCAACAAGCTCGGTACTGCGACAGCGTCGAAGCTCGAGCTTTTAAAACTTTTTAATGAACGCACAGTTATTACGGGCGGTTCGTCAAACTTCGAAGGAAGGATAAGCGAGCTTCAGACGGAGCTTGACTCGATCAAGGTCTCGGATGGCATCGGCAGCGTAAAGAGCAAGCAGTCGGGATTTTTTGTCTCTATTCTTGACGGATATGAAAATTCGCTCGACTATTCGGAAGCCGAGCATCTCAACGCCGATGACGTCAATGCTATACTGAAAAAGGATCCGCCTTCGGATGCGGTCGGCAAGGTCATCACTACGATCAATTGGTATCTTCTTTGTCCCGTTACAAGCGAGCAGGCACTGACGATATCCTCGGGCAATACGGTCGTTGACGTGTCTATCCCGAGAGTTATGTCGGGCAGCATTCCCGCAACGGTGATTTCCGTCAATCAGAGTTCGAAGACGTCAAACGGTCTGCTCGTGCTTAAATGCGACTACCTTGACGGAACGCTTTCGGACATCAGAAAGGAAAATATAAAGATAAGGACGTATACGTACAGCGGACTTCGGGTCAGCCGCTCCGCAATACACGACGACTATGTAACAGTCCAGGATTACGACGAAAACGGCGAGAAGGTCGGCAGCCCTCATAAGGAGAAAACTCAGGGAGTTTATGTCGTTTACGGAAAGCGCCTTGCGTTCGTGCCTGTTCATATAATCTATTCCGACAACGATTTTGTGATATGCAGCGACGATGTGAACGATCCCGAGCTGCCGACGGGCGAGACTATCGCTCTGCACGATACCGTTGTAGTCAGGGGAAAGGAGCTGTACGATGGAAAGATCGTCAGATGAGCTTAGAGAAAAACTTCGCAGCGTCGAGGAGAATTACAGGATAATAGAGGAGAATATTTCCAAAGCCTGCGAAAAAAGCGGCAGAGAACGTAAGGACGTAATTTTTCTTGCCGCAACAAAAACTGTAGACCCCGAGGTCATTAATCACGCGATCTCTCAGGGACTTCGTTTTATCGGAGAGAACCGTGCGCAGGAGCTTTTGTCGAAATATGACCGATACGATCTTGAAAACTGCGAGCTTCAGTTTATAGGACATCTCCAGTCAAACAAGGTGCGCCAGATCATCGACAAGGTATCACTGATACAATCGGTGGACAGCGTAAAGCTTGCAAACGAGGTCGCTCGTCAGGCAAAACTGCACAACAAGACGATGGATATTTTGGTTGAAGTGAATATAGGCAGGGAAGAGAACAAATCGGGTGTTATGCCCGAACAGCTTGACGAACTGCTCGGCAAAATATCGGAAATCGACGGCATATTTGTCAAGGGATTGATGGCAATACCGCCTATTTGCGAGAAAAAATCCGAGATCTGCAAATATTTTGAAGATATGCACAAAATATTTATTGACATTTCGGGCAAAAAATCAGATAATGTTTCTATGGATATTCTTTCTATGGGTATGTCTGACGATTACGAGGAGGCTATCCTCTGCGGAGCCAATATGGTGAGAGTCGGATCGAGCCTGTTCGGAAAGAGAAACTACGCAAAATAAGAACCGATTGTATAGTATAAGGAGGCTGTAAACTATGGGCGATTTTTTTGGAAAGATTAAACAGATGTGGAACACTCCCGATGATGAATACGATTACGATGATAAGTATGACGAGGAGGATATGCAGACGGAGGAGAAGAGCGTCAGCGAGGAATACTACCCGGAGGAGAAGACCGTTCCGTCCGTTCCCGACTACACACCGCCGATGTCATACATGAATACGCCGTCTGTGTCGAATACAAATAACATTATGAATATCGACGCTACAACGAAGCTTCAGGTCGTTGTGTTCAGACCCGACCGATTCAGCGACGAGACGAGAACGATCGCAGACGAGCTTATAAGACAGCATACGATAGTTCTCAATCTTGAAAATACAAACAAGGACAATTCACGCAGGATCATCGACTTTATGTCAGGTGCGGCTTACGCTACAGGCGGAAAGATCAAGCGAGTAGCAACGAGCACGTTCCTTGTGATCCCCAGTTCCGTTCATATGTCGGGCGATGATCTTATAGCGCAGCTTGAGAGCAGCGGCATCGTGATATGAGAGGAAACGGAAACGACGACGAAAAGCGCATAATCTCGCTTGTGTCGGATCTTGAAAGACTGTCCGAGCGCAGATATGAGCCTTGCTACTCCGATTTTCTCAGCGAGAGCGAGCAGTTTATCGCCCGCCGTGAGCTTGACTTTTCGGGCAGACGTGATTTTATGATGTGGGGCGGCTATGAGGAGGCTCAGCGCGCCGTGCTGTGCGTTTATCCCGAGTATTCTCGGCCGCAGACTGAGGACTTTCCCTTCGAAGCTGTCAATCTTTCGTTTCGCAGGTCGGCTTCACTTACTCACCGTGATTTTCTCGGTGCTCTGATGTCCGTCGGGATAAAGCGCGAGGCTGTCGGAGATATCGTGATAGGAGAGGGTGTCGCCACATTCTTTCTTAAAAAGGAGCTTCTTCCTTACGTTTCCGGGCAGATCGAAAAGATAGGCAGAGAGGGCGTGACCTTTTGCGGGAAGGGTGTCGATCTTGACGCCGTATCTCAGCAGTATGAGGAGAAAAGCGGTACTGTGTCGTCGCTTCGGCTCGATGCGGTGATCTGCGAATGCGCAAACCTGAGCCGCTCGAAGGCTCAGCAGGCTGTCAGAAGCGGACTTGCCGCAGTCAATTCCCGGCTTGTCTTCGACTCGGATCACAAGATAGGGGACGGCGACAAAATATCACTGCGAGGCTTCGGAAAGTTCATAGTGAGATGCGACGGAAGTCTCAGCAAAAAAGGAAAATACAGGATAACGGTCCTGAAATATAAATAATACGGGATCTGCAGATGCCTGCGCTGTGTTTTTGCGGGCGGTGCGTTTCCATTCAATAAAAAAGTGATATCAAACACATGAAAAGAGGTAATTGATATGCTTACAGTAGATCAGATCAAGAATATCAGTTTTAAGAAAGCAAGCATCGGCGGTTACAGATGCGAGGATGTAGACGCCTTTATTGACGAAGTGACCGAGACTGTTGAGGATCTCAAGAAGAAGAACGCAGAGATCCTTCAGAGAAGCGAGCTGCTCGTTGCGAAGGTCGAGGAGCTCAGATCAAATCAGGACAGCGTTTCCGCCGTTCTCGTCAAGTCTCAGAAGGAGGCGGACAAGACGGTCAAGGACGCAAAGAAGCAGTCCGCACAGATGATCAAAGACGCAAAAGCGGAAGCCGACAGGATCATTGCAGACGCCAACAACCGAATTATCAGGGAAAAGGATATGATCGTTCAGATCACGGAGGAGGCAGCCGAGATACGTCAGAAGCTCATCGAGGAATTTGAGCGTCAGATCGAGTCGCTGAAGATCCTCCCCGAGAAGGAGGAAGCGGAAAAGCTTCAGAAGGATCTTGACGAAAAGTATCCCACGGAGAGCTACGAAAAATCCTCGAAAAATTCAAAGATCGGCGAGGCTGAGATCATCGACGAGGTTGAAGACGGCTTTGATACGATCGAGGCCGCCGTAGAGGACGCAACGGCAGCTACGGAGGATTCTGCCAACGCCGAAGCCGCAGCCGTTTCCGAGGACGAGCTCGAAAACGAGCTTGTTTTTGACGAGGAAGAGGATGAAGACGAGGAAGCAGCCGACGAGGAAAAAGACAGCAAGGAGTCCAAGGACGGCAAGATAAAGATCGACAAGTCCAAGTTTGAGAATCGATTCGGAAAGCTCAAATTCGGAGAGGATTACGACGTCAAAAAGGGCGAGTGATCCGACATAATTACACTGTGTGTTATTAAATATACATAAACTTTACTTGACGGTGTGAATCCGTTTGAGAGGAGAAATTACCAATGGCACAGGATTTTAAGAACACGATGAATCTACCAAGCACTCAATTCCCGATGAGAGCAGGACTTCCCAAGAGCGAGCCCGAAACTCTCAAGAACTGGGAATCCGACGAGGTGTACGAGAACCTTATGAAGCGCAATGAGGGCAAGCCGCTCTTCATTCTCCACGATGGCCCTCCGTACGCTAACGGCGACATTCACCTCGGCACGGCGCTCAACAAGGTGCTCAAGGATTTCATTATCAGATATAAGAATATGGCGGGCTTCAAGGCGCCCTACGTTCCCGGCTGGGATACGCACGGACTTCCTACGGAGCTAAAAGCCAGAGCAAAGGCAGGCATCACTAACTCTACGTCGATCTCCGACACGGAGCTTCGCACGATCTGCCGTGACTTCGTTGACAAGTACTTAAACGATCAGAGAAATCAGTTCAAGCGACTCGGCGCACTCGGAGACTGGGAGCATCCCTATGTAACTCTTCAGCACGAGTTCGAGGCTCGTCAGATCGAGGTGTTCTCCGATATGGCCTGCAAGGGCTACATCTACAAGGGCCTGAAGCCTGTTTATTGGTGCCCCGATTGTAAGACGGCTCTCGCAGAAGCAGAGATCGAGTACGCAGAGGACCCCTGCCACTCCATCTACGTTAAGTTCCAAGTCACAGACGATAAGGGACTTTTCGCGGCAAAGGGCATCCCTGCGGATAAGACATATTTCGTTATCTGGACAACAACGACATGGACACTTCCCGCAAACGTAGCTATCTGCCTGGGTCCGAATTTTGACTACAATGTCATCAAGTCGGGCGATGAGTATTACGTAATGGTAGAGGAGCTTTACAGAGAGGCTATGCAGGAGGCAGGCAAGACCGATTATGAGGTAGTTGCCACATTCAAGGGCAGCGAGCTTGAATTTATGCAGGTACAGCACCCGTTCCTCGACAGGAAGTCCGTTGTTATCGTCGGTGACCACGTAACTCTCGACAGCGGTACAGGCTGCGTTCATACGGCTCCCGGTCACGGTATCGAGGACTACGACGTTTGCCGCAATTACCCCGATATCCCGATCGTCGTTCCCGTTGACGCAGACGGTATGCTTACGGAGGAAGCAGGTCAGTTTGCAGGTCTCTCCACGGAAGACGCAAACAAGCCGATCGCTCTCCATCTTGAGAAGACGGGCGCTCTGTTCGCACTCAAGAAGATCATTCACCAGTATCCGCACTGCTGGAGATGTAAGAAGCCTGTACTTTTCAGAGCAACGGATCAGTGGTTCTGTTCCGTAGAGGACTTCAAGGAAAAGACTCTCGAGGCTATCAAGGGCGTTGAGTGGATCCCCGGCTGGGGCGAGGTTCGCATCTCCAATATGGTAAGAGAGCGTAAGGACTGGTGTATCTCCCGTCAGAGAAAATGGGGCGTACCGATCCCGATCTTCTTCTGCAAGAAGTGCGGCGAGCCTCACATCGACAAGGACGCTATGCAGGCAGTCGCAGACCTTTTCAGAGCGGAAGGCTCCGACGCATGGTTCGAGAAGGACGCCGCTGATATCCTCCCCGCAGGCACGGTCTGCAAGAAGTGCGGAGGTACGGAATTTGACAAAGAGAAGGATATCATGGACGTTTGGTTTGATTCCGGCTCGACTCACGCAGCAGTTCTCCGCGAGCGCAAGGATCTCAGATTCCCCGCAGATCTTTATCTTGAGGGCGCAGATCAGTACAGAGGCTGGTTCCAGTCGTCGCTTCTCACGAGCGTTGCAACGACAGGCGAAGCTCCCTACAAGGCAGTTCTTACACACGGCTGGGTAGTTGACGGTCAGGGCAGAAAGATGTCGAAGTCTCTCGGCAACGGTATTCTCCCGAGCGAGGTAGTCGAGCAGTACGGCGCTGATATTCTCCGCCTGTGGGTCGCTTCCTCCGATTACCATGCAGATATCCGCATTTCGAAGGATATCCTCAAGCAGCTTTCCGAGTCCTACAGAAAGATCAGAAATACTGCAAGATATATCCTCAGCAACCTTTACGATTTCGATCCCGATAAGGATATGGTCGAGCTTTCCGAGCTTCTTCCTATCGACAAGTGGGCTATCTACAAGCTCTGTGAGCTTAATAAGAAGGTGCGCGAGGGCTACGATGCATACGAGTTCCATAACGTTTATCACGCAATTCATAACTTCTGCGTTATCGATATGTCGAACTTCTACCTTGATGTTCTCAAGGATCGCCTCTACACAGAGAAGGCTGACTGCAGGGAGCGCAGGGCAGCACAGACGGCTATCTATATCATTCTTGACGCTATGACGAGAATGATTACGCCTATCCTTGCGTACACATCAGACGAGATCTGGAAGTTTATGCCGCACGCGCAGGGCGTTGACAAGGATCACGCAGTTTACAACGCAATGCCCGAGATCCCCGATGTCGGCGCTGACGCAGACTTTATCGCAAGCTGGGATAAGATCCACGAGCTGCGTGATATCGTCAAGAAGTCTATCGAGGAAGCAGTTTCGAAGAAGCTCGTCAAGGCGTCTCTCGAGTGCGCGGTAACACTTTCCTGCACCGGCGCAGAGTACGCCTTCATCAAGTCTGTTGAGGGCGAGCTCAAAACTGCATTCATCGTATCCGATGTCAAGGTCGTAAACGATGAGAACGCAAAGGAGCTTTCCGTTGCAATCGACAAGGCAGAGGGCGAAAAGTGCGAGCGCTGCTGGGCTTACAGCACAACAGTCGGCAAGGACGCAGAGTATCCCTGCGTTTGCGCACGCTGCGCGTCTGTTCTGAGAAATTCCTGATAATTTATAAATATTAATATGAAGCTATCAGCCGTTCAAAACGGGCGGCTGATAGCTGATTTTATAAGGAGTGAGTCTGCTATGACGCTTGAAGAAGCGGAGAAAAAACTCGGATTTAACTATCCCGAAAAGCTTCATAAAATACACGATATGGGCGCGCTGGAGTGGATGGAACTCGAGCGCGGCGAATACTCCCGCGAGGTTTTTCGCAAATATTCGGCTATGCCGGATCAGTTTATGATGCTCAGCTGCGATATCGAGCCGATAGTGTTTTGTGATCTGAGTGATGAAATAGATTATCTCAACGAGCTTGTCGGCTACAAGTGTGAGGACGATGGTGTAAAGCTCAAGGACGGCGTCAGGCTGTTTCCGTTTGCAACGACGGGCGGCGGAGATTTCTTTTGCTTTATTTGCACCGAAGATACGGAAACGGCTAAGCTCGGCTGGTATTATCACGATGACTACGATACTCCCGCTGTCTGCGCCGAGAGCTTTGAGGAGTTTTTGTATTTCGCGCTCCTGAACGCAGCCTCGTGGGGTGCTGCTGATGATGATGATATCGAAAGCGAAGCATTTCAATTTCACATAGGCCTTCTGAGCGATGAATACAAAGCGAAGGTCGAGGGCAAATCGCTCGAAGAACTGGCCGACGATTATGAAGACCTTATTCTCAGACCGGCAGATATCTGGGAAAAGGCTTAAATATAAAAGTATTTGCAGAAGAAAGGAAAAGAATATGACCGCACTTGCGATTATCTTAATTATCCTGCTCGTCGGCGTCGATCAGCTTACAAAGCTCTATGCGCTCAATGTTGTTAAGCCTGCGGGCGAGATAACCGTTATTGATAATTTTTACTACTTCGTCTACGTCGAAAACAGGGGCGCAGCGTTCGGTATGCTGCAAAACAAGCAGTGGTTCTTCATCATCGTAACACTGCTGATATTTGCTGCGTTTGCGTATATCCTGTACAACTACAGGATCGAGGGCAAGCTGTTCTTTGCGGCGTTTGTGCTCGTTATCGGCGGCGGCATCGGAAATCTGATCGACAGGATATTCCGCGGCTACGTCGTTGATTTTTTACAGTTCTCATTCTTCCCGCCCGTGTGCAACATCGCCGATTATTTCATCACGGCAGGCGCAGTAATGCTTGTGATCTCGGTGATGTTCTGCAAGAAGAATATTGCGAAGCGCCGCCTTGAGGAGGATAAAGAATGATAAACTATGGCAGAGAACTGGAAGAAATGAGGAGAAATTACTATAACTCGCCGCTAAAAAAGCTAAAGCTTCCTATTGAGGAGCCTGCTCTCAAGGATCCGAGGTATTCACATTGCTATCTGGAGGCCGATTACCTCATCAGCAGCGGAACAATATGCTATGCTTGTATCGTTCAGGCTAATACTCTGCTGTTTAATCCCTTGCTGCCTGTGGATTGTCCTGCGTGTCTTTTGTTTTCTACGGCGGACTGGATATGCAGAGATCCCGATGCATTAAAGAGAGCAGCTCATTATTTATTCAGCCTTAAAGGAAAACCTATGAGAGAAGTACCGATAAATTTCAGAGCTATTGCCTCATCAATCACAGATGAGCAAAGCACGGTTTTTGAATCGTTTACCGTAACGAGTCAAAACGGGGAGCCTGCCGAGGTTTACTTCGGCGCACACTGGATTTTCAGAAAATATCTGCCGGGATATACTATGAAAGGTTCTGTCTTCCCCGTTTTTGCGTCTCCTCTCAACTGCAAGTCGGTTGCTATCCTTCCGAAAAAATACTGGACAGAGGCGTACACTTCGGCTTGGAAAAACAAAGAACTGTAATGCACGCAAAGGAGTTTCGCTATGCAGCATATATTTACAGTCGGAGATGACGGCGGCGGTCAGCGCATCGACAAGCTGATCGCCGATAAGCTGCCCGATCTCTCACGTACTTCTGCCGCAAATATCTGTGAAAACGGCGGCGTTTTTGTCAACGGAAAGGCTGTCGGCAAGAAATATAAGGTAAGCTCGGGCGATGAGATCAGGGTCGAAGTCCCCGAGCCGGTGGAGCTTAAAGCGGAAGCCGAGGATATCCCGCTTGACATCGTATACGAAGATCAAGATCTGCTCGTGGTCAATAAACCTAAGGGTATGGTCGTGCATCCCGCTCCCGGAAATTATACGGGAACGCTCGTCAATGCTCTGCTTTTCCACTGCAAGGGCAGTCTCTCGGGCATCAACGGAGTACTGCGCCCCGGCATAGTTCACCGTATCGACAAGGATACGAGCGGACTTCTTATTGTCGCAAAAAATGACAAGGCGCACGCGGGACTTGCAGGGCAGATCAAGGAACACTCTTTTACTCGCGAGTACGAAGCGGTCGTCTACGGCAGAATGAAGGAGAACGAGGGCACAGTCAGCGCGCCGATCGGCAGAAGTCAGACCGACCGCAAGAAGATGTGCGTGACCGATCACTGCTCGAAAAATGCTGTCACACACTGGCGTGTCATTTCAGAGAATAACGGCTTTTCACACCTTGCTTTGAAGCTCGAAACGGGCAGGACACACCAGATCAGGGTACACATGGCATATCTCGGTCACCCCGTTGCGGGCGATCCCGTTTACGGTCCGTCGAAGGTGATAAGCGAGCTTCACGGTCAGTGCCTTCACGCAAAGAAGATCGGTTTTGTTCACCCGATCACGGGCGAGTTTTTGTCATTTGATTCGGAATTGCCCGAGTATTTCCGCCGCTTTTTGAGCAAAAATGAGATTTTGTAATTTTTTTATTAACGGGTTGCATTGCTGCCCGTTTTGTGTTATAATGATAGACGCATTTGAACCGTTGACAGCAATGTCAATGCGATTCACTGCCCGGCTTGCACAGCGAGCCGTACAATGAAGCGGACAGTCCTCTGTCCGGCGGCAGGCGCTTCACTGCCCCGAGTTAAGAATGTCTGTAAACACAGGAGGAAAAAAACATGGATGCACTGAAGTTGATCGCAGCCGATTCCGTAAAGAAGGAAGTTCCCGCTTTTGAGGTCGGCGACACAGTAAGAGTTAGCGTAAACATTCGCGAGGGTGACAGAGAGAGAATCCAGATGTTCGAGGGTACTGTCATCGCTAAGAAGTCCAGCGGCGTTGCAGAGACGTTCACAGTAAGACGTGTTGCATACGGCGTAGGCGTTGAGAGAGTGTTCCCGCTTCACTGCCCGAACGTCAAGGACGTTAAGGTTATCAGACACGGTAAGGTCAGAAGAGCTAAGCTCTACTATCTCCGTGACAGAGTGGGTAAGGCAGCTAAGGTCAAGGAAAAGATCGTTAAGGGTTAATTTTCCTGAAAAGAGAGGGAGCGGAAGTTCCCTCTTTATTTTTTATGAAATTTCTTAATAATTTTTGAAGTGATTGACACGCCCCGTCAAATGCTGTATAATAATGAGTGCAGTAATAACAGCGAGGTGTTTCGCATGGATACACAGATTTTCGATAAAGTAGACAGCCCGAAAAACAATGACGGTAATAACGATATGAATAATAAAACAAAAGAAATTACTAAGGACATAGACAGCGAGAGCCTGAACGATGTTCCCGATCTTGCATCGGTAAACAAAGGCGACGAGCCTGTCGATCTCGAGATCTCCGATGAGGAGGCAATGGACACAAAGCGCAAGAAGAAAAAGAAAAAGAACAAGCCGGATTCGAAGGACGGCGCGTCCGCTTTTGTGACAAATCTATATGATTGGGCATCAGCGTTCCTTTTCGCACTCATCATAGTGGTTCTTCTTATGACGTTCTGCTTCAGACTTGTGGATGTTGACGGCGACTCGATGCTTCAGACGCTCCAGGACAGGAACAAGATCATCGTAACGGGTCTCAATTACGAGCCTGAGGTCGGGGATATCGTGGTCATCAGTCACGGCGCATCGCTCGACAAGGCGCTTGTAAAGCGTGTCATCGCAGTAGGCGGACAGACGGTAGATATAAACAGCGAGACGGGAGACGTTATCGTTGACGGTATCGTGATCGAGGAGGATTACATCAACGGAAAGACGACTCAGATCGGTGACGTTGAGTTCCCTGTTGAGGTCGAGGAGGGCACAGTGTTTGTGCTCGGAGACAACAGACCGATCTCCAAGGACAGCCGCTTCAAGGAAGTGGGCCTGATTGACAACGAATCCATCATCGGAAAGGTTCGTTTCCGTTTCTATCCGTTTGACGAGTTCGGTAAGGTAGAGTAATCAAAGCACCCAATGGGACAGCAGAAAACGCGCAAGCACTGCCGTTCCGTTGGGTCTTCGTGTTATGAAGGGGGATATCATGAGCAGCAAAAACGCAAAGAAGGGCGTTATCAAGGGCAAGCGTGAGCGCTATGCCGAGAAGAACAGGAGCCGTCAGGGCGGCAGGAATGAAAAGAAGCCGTCTCAGATAAAAGCGCAGCACGCACAGGCACGGCGTGACAGAAGAGAGCGCAAGCCTGTCGAGAGAAGCACGGGAGAAAATTCACAGTATATCCAGTGGTTCCCCGGTCATATGACACGTACAAAGCGCAAGATACAGGCAGACCTCAAGCTCGTTGACGCAGTTGCGGAGATCATAGACGCTCGTGTGCCGATGTCGTCGAGGAACCCCGATCTTCCGTCAATGATCGGCTCGAAGCCGCGCGTTATCCTGATGAACAAGTGCGATCTTGCAGACCCACGAGCTACGAAAAAATGGACGGAATACTTCCGCTCTCAGGGAGTGAAGGCGATCGAGCTTGACTGCAAAACGGGCGTGGGGATAAACAATTTCACGTCGGCAGTACGCGAGGTGCTTTCCGACAAGCTGGAAGCGTGGGCAGCGAAGGGTATGGTAAACCGTTCGCTTCGTGTAATGATCGTCGGAATACCGAATGTCGGCAAGTCAACGTTTATCAACAGGATTTCGAAGACTTCGAAGGCTAAAACGGAGGACAGACCGGGTGTGACGCGCGGAAATCAGTGGTTCACGCTGACCTCGAACGGCTTTTCGATAGAACTTCTCGATACTCCGGGCGTACTCTGGCCGAGATTTGACGATCAGCTCGTCGGAGAAAAGCTGGCGTTCACAGGCGCAGTCAAGGACGATGTAACAGATACAGAGCAGCTTGCGCTGAGACTTCTCGGATATTTCAAACAGACTCCCAATCCTGTTTTTATGAAGCGATTTTCGCTTTGTGATGAGGATATGGAGCTTGAAACGCACGAACTGCTCGCTTTCATCGCAAAAAAACGCGGTATGCTGATCTCGGGCGGCGAACCCGACACGGAGCGGGCTGCGGTGATGGTACTCGATGAATTCAGATCCGCAAAGCTCGGCAGGATCACGCTTGAAATGCCTGTGTGAGGTGCAATATGGAAAATATAGATTGGCTTGAATTTGAAAACAAGGCGCACGCAGAGGGATATCAGAGCGTCTGCGGAGTTGACGAGGCGGGAAGAGGTCCGCTTGCGGGACCTGTTTTTGCTGCTGCGGTGATACTGCGCCCGGGGCAGGTCATCGAGGGCGTCAACGATTCCAAGAAGCTCACGGAGAAAAAGCGTGAGAAGCTTTTCGACATCATCAGAGAAGAAGCTCTTGCATATAATATCGAATGTGCTACGGTAGCCGAGATAGAGGAGATAAATATTCTTAATGCAGCGATGCTTGCTATGAAGAGGGCTGTCGAGGGACTCGATATACCCGCTGATTATGCGATAATAGACGGCAACAAAACTCCGCCGATCGAGATACCCTGTGAGGCTGTTGTGAAGGGGGATGCCCGCTCGATGTCTGTTGCTGCCGCATCGATACTCGCAAAGGTAGCGCGTGACAGACTTCTTGTCCGGTATGCGGAAAAATACCCCGAATACGGATTCGAAAAACACAAAGGCTACGGCACAAAGGCTCACTACGACGCTATACTCAGGTACGGCGAGACAGAACTTCACCGTCCGAGCTTTTTAAAGAAGTTCTACGAGAAAAACGGGATAACAAAGTAACCGATAAATTGATATGCTGCGGGTGACGGTGGTCTGCTATGAAACTTGATCGAGATTTTGAGATAAGAGAACGCGGGAAACTCGGAGAGCAGTATGTCTGCGAATATCTGAGATCGCGCGGCTGCGAGATAAAAGCAGTCAATTATTCGAGCAGATTCGGAGAGATAGACATTATCGCCGAGAACGAGGTGCGCATTATCTTTGTCGAAGTGAAAACGAGGACTAAGGAGTCTATGACGGGCGGATTTGAGAGCATTACCCCGTCCAAGATACGGAAATTCACCAAGACTGTGGCGGATTACCTTATGAAAAATAAAGCGGCGAAGCAGCCGAGGATAGACTGTGCGCAGGTCATTGTAGACGGCGGCAGCAATGCGCTTGTAAAGATCGACTACATAAAAAATGCGGTGGAACAGGCGGGAGAGTACAGCCCTCTGTGAACTTAAGGAGCCACTGAATAAATCACGTTCTACGAACTGAGCACTCATCTTGCTTGCATCTTTTTGTCATATTGCACTCAACTTCCTTGAAATACGTCAGTATTACTGCGGTCGTTTCGTGCAATCTGCCTGAAAATCTGACGGCGCAATATGAGCACTCGCTTTAATCAGTGTCTCCTTACATATATTCTGACAAAGCGCATCGTAAAGTTTTTGCCCCGCTTTTTTCAAAAAGCGGGTGGGGTGCAGGGGCAAAGCCCCGCAAGGTATCGCATAGC
>ONIC01000049.1 GCA_900317815.1 uncultured Eubacteriales bacterium
CAGTATTCCTGCGGTCGTTTCGTGCAATCTGCCTGAAAATCTGACGGCGCAATATGAGCACTCGCTTTAATCAGTGTCTCCTTAAATATACAACATACTCGATATGCGTTTAACAATGCTTCGGAAAAAAATACAGAAATGGGGTACATATTATGAACATTCTTGAAGCGATCATTCTTGGCATCGTACAGGGATTGACCGAGTTCCTGCCTGTAAGCAGCAGCGGTCATCTCACAATTTTCCAGCACATCATGGGCGTGAATATGGAGGGCAATCTGTTTTTCAACGTAATGCTCCACGTTGGTACGCTCGTATCCGTCTGCGTAGTTTACCACAAGCTGATACTTCGTCTTATCAAGGCGTTCGGTCTGCTTGTCAGGGACGTATTCACGGGTAAATTCCGCTGGAGCAAGATGAACGGCGACACAAATCTTCTCGTTATGCTCGTCATCGGTCTTGTTCCGCTGTTCCTGCTTTTCGTTCCGATCCCCGGAGCAGGCGGGATAAACGGCAAAGACATCGCCGAGATCTGGCAGGGCAACACAGGCTACTTTATAATCACGGGCTTTGCTCTTCTCTGCACGAGCATTATGCTCTGGGTCGGCGTAAAGGCCATGGAAAACACAGCGAAAAAGTACGCTGCCCGTTCCAACAGCGAAACTCCCGGCAGACGCCGTTTAAAGACAGTTGACGCAGTTTTCATCGGTCTTGCTCAGTGTCTGGCAGCTATCTTCCCGGGTCTTTCCCGCTCAGGCTCCACGCTTGCTATGGGCGAGCTGAGAGGACTCAACAAGCAGGTAGCTCTCGACTACGCATTCGTGCTCGGTATCCCCTCGATACTTGCGGCGGCTCTGCTTGAGTCTGTCGAAGCCTTCAAGGCTCAGGGCACACAGGATACTCTCCAGCTCAGCTCGGGCGCTATGGCAGCAGGTATGATCGCCGCTATGATCGTAGGTTTCTTTGCGATCATGCTCTTCAAATGGATGCTCGAAAAGGACAGAACGGGCGTGTTCGTTGTTTACACGGCTGTCATCGGCATCGCGGTCATTGTTATCAGCATTATTGAGCTAAAAACAGGCAACAACATTTTCAGCGGTCAGCCCTTGACTTTCGGTTGATCTTACAGGCGTTTTTTATTGGGGTGAACGTAATTGGCACAGGAAAAAGAAAAGAAAAAGAGTAAGACGGTGAAGCGCCCCGCAAAGAAAAAAGTGCAGGATAAAATGCCGGGTGCTCCCGTTAAAAACAGCGAAGACATTTTTGCGGCAAAACAGCAGCGCTCGCTCATCATGTTCATAGCGTCGGTCGTTCTGGCGAGCATTATCTTCATACCGGGAGATATGATCTGGCTCTGGCTGCACAACGCCGTCAGAGGTACATTCAGTATGCTGGCGCTGTTCTGGCCGCTTCTGCTGCTTTTCCTTGCGGTGACAACGATGCTTGACCGTGAGATACCGAAACTCGTTTTCCGCACATCATTTGCGGCGGGACTTGCGGCGGCGCTCAATGCGTGCATCTACATATTCGGCTACGAAGGCAGCTTCGATATCCGCAGCACATTTACTCAAGGCGTTACTTATGTCGGCGGCGGCGCTCTGGGCTTTCTGCTCGGCGCTCCGTTTATAAAGCTGTTCGGAGTTATCCCCGCAAAAATACTCATTGTTCTGGCGGTACTCGTGCTTGCGGTCTTTGCGCTCGGTATACCTATCAAGAGCATTTACACCGCCGTGGTACACTTTATCTCGGCTCGGTTCTCGTCGCTCGTAAATACCGTCAAGGGCAAGCTCTCCGACCGCCGCGCATCAAACAGCGGCGACGACGACTATTTCGGTGACAACGATTCCGACGAGCTTGATATGCCCGATGAGGACGAGGATGAATACGACCGTGACGACGATCAGGAAATGCCGCAGTCGCCCGTTCTCAGCGAGGATCTCTTCACAGACGATGAGGAGCTTTTCCCCGAAGAAGAAGAGGAAGAAAGCGACGATGCTTACAGTATAGATATCGATCTCGACTCACCTGCGCCAAAGCCGAAGCAGCAGGTGATCACGATCGAGAAGATCGAACCCGCACAGGCTCCCGAACCGACTCAGGACGATAAGGACGATGACATCTTCCTCGACATATTCGGAGATGACTTTATGGACACGGTCGATGAGGGTTTCCGTCCTGCCGTAGAGACTGCCGCAAAGGAGATCGAGAAAAGCAAAAAAGAAGGGGCAATGCCCTCGGGCGAGGTCTCAAAGCCTGCTGCAAAGAGTTCACGAAAGCGCAGCAGGAAGGCTTACATCTATCCCCCGACAGAGCTGCTCTCCGAGAGCAAATCTTCCGCCGTCAACCACGACAGGGAACTGAAGGAAAACGCAAAGAAACTGATAGAAACGCTCGAGAGCTTTTCTGTCGGCGCAAAGATAATCGGCTACTGCAGGGGCCCTTCCGTCACAAGGTACGAGATACAGCCCGCTCCCGGTGTCAAGATCTCGAAGATCACGGGTCTTTCGGACGATATCGCGCTGAACCTCGCCGCAGAGGGCGGAGTTCGTATGGAGGCGCCTATTCCCGGAAAGGCTGCGATCGGCGTCGAGATACCGAACAAGACCGTGACCTCCGTCTCTATGAGAGAGCTGTTCGAGTCGCCCGAGTTCAACAAAAACAAGACGACAAAGAAGCTTGAATGTGTTCTCGGAAAGGACGTTGCGGGCAAGATCGTTATGATGGATCTTGCGAAAATGCCTCATCTGCTGATCGCAGGAACGACAGGCTCGGGTAAATCGGTCTGTGTCAATGCGATACTTATGAGTATTCTATACAGAGCGACTCCCGATGAAGTCAAGATGATACTCATCGACCCGAAGCTCGTTGAATTTACGAAGTACAAGGGTATCCCCCACCTTCTCGTCCCCGTTGTGTCGGATGTCAAAAAAGCAGCGGGTGCGCTCGGCTGGGCGGTAGCGGAAATGGAGGATCGCTACAAAGAGCTTTCTCACTACAATGTCAAGGATGTTGACAGCTACAATAAAATGGTAGACAAGAACCTTGCAACGATGACGCAGGATGAGATCGACAATCCCGGTGAAGGCGAGGTCGTAAACGGAGAGTATATCCCGCCGAAGGCAACTAAAAAAATGCCTAAGATAATCATCGCAATAGACGAGCTTGCCGATCTTATGATGGCAGCTCCCGGCGAGGTCGAGGACTACATCTGCCGACTCGCTCAGAAGGCGCGCGCCGCAGGTATGCATCTTGTTATCGCAACGCAGAGACCCTCCGTCAACGTCATCACGGGCGTTATCAAGGCGAATATCCCGAGCCGTATCTCACTTAAGGTTGCGTCGTTCGTTGACTCAAAGACGATACTTGATATGGGAGGCGGAGAAAAGCTGATCGGTAAGGGCGATATGCTCTATGCACCTGTCGGTATCCCGAAGCCCGTCAGAGTTCAGGGCGGCTTCTCGACAGATGACGATATAGAAGCCGTAACCGACTTCATAAAACAGCACACCTCAAGCAACTACGATGAAGACATCTCCGAGGAGATCGAACGCATCAGCGAGAGCGTCGGCGTTAAGGGCAGCGCAAAGGATACTCCCGAGATGGATGATATCGACGACTCCGACCCGATGCTTGAAGAAGCGATCGAGTCGGTCGTGGAGCTTGGACAGGCTTCCACTTCGCTTTTGCAGCGCAAGCTCAGAGTAGGCTACGCACGCGCGGGACGTCTTATAGATACAATGGAGCAAATGGGCATTGTCGGTCCGCATGAGGGCAGCAAATCGAGAAAGGTGCTCATTACAAAACAGGAATGGATCGAAAGGAAGATCTCGGGAAAACATGAAGACAAGTAACCGGAAGACCAAGGATCCGAAAAAAGCGAAAAGACTCAGAGCAGTGACCGTCACCTCCGCATTAGCGGTCGTGGCGGTCTTGAGCTTTATTTTCAGCGCAAGGCTTATCGAACTGAAAGCGCTGATCGGGCTTGAGTCGGTTTATGAGAAAGCCCGACACAGCGATGTTTCCGTATTCTTTCCCGATGTAGGAAGCGCAGGCTGCGCGCTGGTGCATACACCGTCGCGCGATATCCTGATAGACTGCGGAAATACAAAGGCGCAGTACAGCATTCTCGATACGCTTGAAATGCTCGGTACAGATAAGCTCGACCTCGCTGTTCTGACCCATCCCGATTCGGATCATATCGGAGACTTCAAAGAAGTGGCGGAGAATTATCGTATAGACACGTTCCTGACGTGCGAATACACAAAATACAGCAGCTCCGAAATGTACGGCGAGCTTTTCAAAACTCTTACCGATAAAAATATACCCGTCACATACGCCGCAGCAGGCGATGTTTACGCATTTGACGAGCTGTCCGTTGAGGTGATCTCCCCCGCCTCGCTCTATAAAACGTCAAACGACAACTCGGTCGTACTGCGGCTGAGCTGCGGAGATTTTTCTGCGCTGTTCACGGGCGATATTTCAAAAAAGGCAGAGCGGGACATACTTGCCCGAGGCGCTGACATCTCGGCAGATCTTCTGTACACTGCTCATCACGGCAGTTCGGGATCGTCGAGCGCTGAATTTCTGAAAGCCGTTTCACCGAAATATGCCGTTATATCGGTAGAGGAGGACAAGTACCACCCGAGTGATGCGGCGCTCGACAGACTGATGAACGAGGGCTGTGAGATCTTGCGAACGGATATTTCGGGTATGATAGCGGTGTATTATCTTGACAATTCGATAGAGTTCACGGAAGCAAAAAACTACCGCGATTGAATATGTCCGCTCGATATTAAAGAGACTGCGCCCGCATGGGAGCCAAAAGTAAGTGTATAATTTTAGTGGGCAGTCGCTCTCGCGGAACAAAAGTATCGATCCGCAATAACTGACAGCGAAATTGCCTGCGGACGC
>ONIC01000203.1 GCA_900317815.1 uncultured Eubacteriales bacterium
CCTTGCGGGGCTTTGCCCCTGCACCCCACCCGCTTTTTGAAAAAAGCGGGGCAAAAACTTTACGATGCGCTTTTTCGACAAGCTCAGACGGCGGAGATAACTCCGCCGCCTTTGCATTTTTATTCAACATATCCTCGCAGCTTCAGGTAGCTGTACAGCAGCTCGACCGTGCCGTCGATACCGAGCACGGCGCTGTCTATCGTCAGATCGTGGGAATTGACGTCGCCCCAGCGCTTGTCGAGCGAATAGAAGTTGTAGAACGACGCGCGCTTTTTGTCGGTCTTTATGATCCTGTCGCGCGCCTTGTCCTCGGAAAGCCCGTCACGATCCATGACACGGGCGATCTTGGAATCCATATCGGCATGGATAAACACGCTGACAAGTCCCTCTTCATCGGCAAGGATACTGTCGGCGCAGCGCCCGATTATAACGCACGAACCCTCGCTTGCGATCTTCTTGATAGTCTCAACCTGAGCCTGAAATACCTTCTGATTTATCGGTACCTCCGTAAAGGACATCGGGTAGGCGTCCATAGCGAGCGAGAAAAGCAGGCTCTTTGACGGCATTTCATCGTAAAATTCGATCAGATTTTTCGACATTCCGCTGTCCTGAGCGATCTTGGACAAAAGCTCCTTGTCGTAAAACTTCACGCCGAGTTTCTCTGCGAGCTTCCTTCCTACCTCGTGGCCGCCGCTGCCGTACTGTCGGCTGACAGCAACAACAAATTTCTTACTCATAAACAACACTCTCCTTTGTCCGTGTATTTTATTATATTTTAACATATTATTCGTAAAATTGCAAGTTTTTTTATCAGCGGCGGACAAACGTCCGCAGGCAATTACGCTGTCAGGTGTTGCGGATCGATACTTTCACTCCGCGAGAGCGACTGCCCACTAAATTATACACTTAACTCAGCGGCGGACAAACGTCCGCAGGCAATTACGCGCTGATACTTCATCTCAAGCCTTACTTTTCTCCGTACTGCCTGCCGCACCGCAGAAAAAACGGCAGTCCCATGAAAGATCACGTGTCTGCCGAATGCATTACTGATTACTCTTCCTCATAGTTGCCGTAGTAATACTCCTCTGTGTCGGTATCCGACGAGTATTCGACAGAAGAATCCGATGAAGTCTCGGAGTCGGAGTCGTCCCTGCGGTCGTAGTAGAAAGCGCCCTCGGAAGCGGAAGAAGTTTCCTTCATCTTGTCACGCTCCTCGTCCTCCTTGTATTCGCCCGCATGGGGTGAATTTGTCTCATAGACAGCGTACTGTGCGCTGTGAGCGCCGGGATTGACGGGGTAGCCGTAGCGTGTCATAAGCTCGTCAACCGTGACGAACACAAAGCCCTCGCCCTGAAGCTCGTCTATCGCAGCGAGCGCTCCGTCAACGCTCGTCTTGTACAGATCGTGGAGCAGGATAATGCTGCCGTCCTTCGCCTGAGATACTATGATATTCTTGATCTTGCCCGTATCTCGCGACTTCCAGTCTAAGGTATCGAGCGACCAGAGCGTAAAAGTCTTGTCAACGCCCTTTGCGATCTCGTCCGTGTAAGAGCCGTAAGGCGGGCGGAACGCAGTGGAGCGTGAGCCGCAGACATTGAATATCTCGTCGTCCGTTTTATTCATATCGGATTCGAACTGCGCCTTTGACATACCCGTAATATCCGTGTGGTCGAAGGTATGGCTGCCGATCTGATGGCCGCCTGCTTTCATCATGCGGACTGCGTCGGGATACTGAGAGACATTGCTGCCGACCATAAAGAATGTAGCCTTTGCGCCTCGCTCGTTGAGTCCCGTGATGAGCTGCTGAGTATACTCGCCGGGACCGTCGTCAAAGGTGATCGCAACAGCCTTCTTGCCGTCGAGCGTATCGGTGTCGATGACGAGCTTTCCGTCAGCGTCGAATTGTTCACGCCGCTCCTCACGGGGAGTGCTCGATGTCAGCTCCGCCGAAACGGGAGCCGCCGAAGCTGTGGAATCAGACGAGACGGTCTGGGAGATCTGCGTATCTGTATCGGTATCCGTATCGTTCTTTTTGCTCTTCCCCGCACCCTTGACGGCGGCGGAGATACCGTGGATAATAAGCGACAGAATGAGAATTTCGACAAGGAGCAGCACCGCTCCCGCAATAAGCATTTTCGCGCGGTACTTGTACCCTTTGATCTTTAAAAACTCAGGGGTTTTTGAATTGTTCCCCGACAATGTACCCACCTCTTTCTTATAATTTGAGAAAATCCGCCTGTTTTCGGCAAATTTCCGTATACCTATTAAGATTATACCAGTAAATCGCCCTATTGTCAATCATTCGGCGGGCAAGCGCAGGGAAATCAACTTTCTCTCATAGAATAATAATTAAAGTTTTTCGCCAAGCCTTTTTTCAAAAAGGCTTGCCGCCGGAGGCATCGTTCA
>ONIC01000003.1 GCA_900317815.1 uncultured Eubacteriales bacterium
CTTGCTTGCATCTTTTTGTCAAATTGCCCTCAAAAACCTTGAAATACGTCAGTATTACTTCGGTTTTTTCAAACAATTTGCCTAAAAACCTGACAGCGCAATATGAGCACTCGCTTTAATCAGTGTCTCCTTAATATCACAACAGGGCGTGCCTTCGGGCGCGCTCTTTTGCTTTATGAAATGTTATAATTTGTTTGAGATTTGTACACACTTATGCTGTATAATTATGGTGTCTTCCGAAAGGGAAGTCAATTATACGGAGGAATGATCTTATGAATAATAAAGTGTATACAAGACTTTCCGCTGCTTTTGCGGCTCTGATACTGGCAGCTTCGGCGGGGTGCGGTACGCCGGGCACTAAGGCACAAAGCGGCGCTGCGTCCGATACGGGCTTGTCATCAAGCGAGTCTGCGAGCAGCTGGTACTTTATTGACACGCCCGACGCTGTGAACGGCGCAGGATCCCGCAGGGAAAACGAGAAGATCGCATCAGACGGCACGCTTACGGCGCTTGACGCTGACTGGGCGAAAAATACCGAAGTATCGTCTTACACAGAGTACAAAGCGGACGATACGGAATTCTGCGCAGATGTTATGCTGACAGCCAACGAGGATGTGAAAGATCTCAGAGTTATTTCCGTTTCGTTCACGGTCAGCGAGTATGATGACGAGCCCTACTACGTTGTCGAGGATAAACTGGACTGCGGGGATCTTGCGAAGGGTCAGTCGGTGAAAATCTCAATGTCGTTCCCGGGAGACCTTCCGACAAACGGTATAGCGTTCACGGATTACAGCGGCAGGGAACGCTTCTACGTGCTCTCGGAGAGCGGCAAAGACGGCTCGCTTATCAATTTTGAGATCGAATAACTTTGTAATAAAATTGTTCTTTACAAATCGACCTCGGTGTGATATAATACCTTTGTGCCTTTTGGGGCGCATAATATCCCGTTCACGGTCGGAGGACCAAGCCGTTTTTCGGTGTACACCTAAACCACGAACTGTGTGCAGGGAGTAAATTTTTTTCAGATAGGTGGAAAGCAAAATGACAAAGGCAGAAAAGACTGCAATCATGCAGGAGTATGCAACACATCCGGGCGACACAGGTTCTCCCGAGGTTCAGATCGCAGTCCTCACAAAGAGGATCAACGACCTCACAGAGCACCTCAAGACCCACAAGAAGGATCACCATTCCCGCAGAGGTCTTCTTAAGATGGTAGGTAAGAGAAGAAATCTTCTCAACTATCTCATCAAGGTAGACATCGAGAGATATCGTTCGATCATCGCAAGACTTGGTATCCGTAAGTAATCTATTAAACAGGGGGCAGATTGTCATGATCTGTCCCCAAAATGTAATGCCGGCAAAGTTCGGCATTGCTTCGCATATTTGGGAGAGACGGAGCAATTTAGCGGTAAAATCAGCGCTTGAAGCTGATGTTTGAACGTTGATTTTATTGCTAAATCCCGTTCTCCCTTATAAATAAATAATAATTATAAGGAAGGAATAACAAAATGGCAAATTCAATGATGAAATTTGACAAGTTCAAGGTCTATGAGACCGAGTTTGCAGGCCGTCCGCTTATCGTTGAGACGGGCAAAATGGCTCAGCTTGCAAACGGCTCGTGCCTTGTACGCTACGGCGACACAGTAGTACAGGCTGCTGTAACGGCTTCCGCAAAGCCGAGAGACGGCGTTGACTTTTTCCCGCTCTCCGTTGACTACGAAGAGAAGCTCTACGCTGTAGGCAAAATCCCCGGATCATATCTCAAGAGAGAGGGAAGACCGAGCGAAAAAGCGATCCTTACATCGCGTGTCATCGACAGACCGATCCGTCCGCTTTTCCCGAAGGATATGAGAAATGACTGCTCCGTTGTAGCAACGGTAATGTCCGTAGATCCCGATTGTTCCCCCGAGATAACCGCAATGGTAGCTACCTCTATCGCTATCTCTATCTCCGATGTTCCGTGGAACGGCCCCGTATCGAGCGTTTCCGTAGGTCTTGTTGACGGCGAGTATGTCATCAACCCGAACAAGGAGCAGAGAGCTGTTTCGAAGATGGCTGTAACGGTCGCTTCCACAGACAGCCGTATCGCTATGATTGAGGCAGGTGCAGACTGCGTTTCCGACGACGTTATGTACGGCGGTATCATGGCAGGTCACGAGGCTAACCAGAAGATCATCGAGTTCATCAAGGGTATTCAGGCAGAGATCGGCAAGCCGAAGTTTGAGTATCCCTCCAATGAGCCCGATCACGATATGTTCGAGGCTATCAAGGAGTTCTGCGAAGAGGACGTAAAGGCGGCTCTCGACACAGACGACAAGACAGTCCGTGATGAGCGCTTAAAGCCCATTTACGAGGCTGTACACGAGAAGTTCGATGAGATCTACCCCGATATGGAGGCTAAGATCGACGAGTGTCTCTACAAGACTCAGAAATTCATCGTTCGCCGCTGGCTCCTCGACGAGCAGAAGCGCGTTGACGGCAGAGGCATGGACGACATCAGACCGCTTGCTTCCGAGGTAGGTCTCCTCCCGAGAGTACACGGTTCGGGTCTCTTCACAAGAGGTCAGACTCAGGTTCTTACAGTAACAACGCTCGGTCCCGTTTCCGACAAGCAGCTTCTTGACGGTATTGACGACGAGGAAGAGAAGAGATACATCCATCACTACAACTTCCCGAGCTATTCGGTAGGCGAGACAAAGCCTTCGAGAGGACCCGGAAGACGTGAGATCGGTCACGGTGCGCTTGCAGAGAGAGCGCTTCTCCCCGTTATCCCGTCGGTTGAGGAGTTCCCCTACGCTATCAGACTTGTATCCGAGGTAGTTTCCTCGAACGGTTCGACATCTCAGGGTTCCGTCTGCGGTTCTACGCTGTCGCTTATGGATGCTGGCGTTCCGATCAAGGCTCCCGTAGCGGGTATTTCCTGCGGCCTTATCACAGAGGGTGAGCGCTGGATGACAATGGTAGATATCCAGGGCCTCGAGGACTTCTTCGGCGATATGGACTTCAAGGTAGCAGGTACGAAGGACGGCATCACAGCTATCCAGATGGATCTTAAGATCAGCGGACTCACTCCCGATATGGTAAAGGAAGCCCTCTACAAGACTCACAAGGCAAGAAACTACATTATCGACGAGGTTATCCTCAAGGCAATCCCCGAGCCGAGAAAGGAGCTTTCGAAGTACGCTCCGAAGATGTTCACGACAACTATCCCGTCCGATAAGATCAGCGAGGTAATCGGCAAGAGCGGCAAGGTCATCAAGGAGATCCAGGCTCAGTTCGAGGTCAAGGTTGACATCGAAGAAAACGGCGAGGTAGGCAACGTATTCGTAAGCGGTATGGATACCGACAAGTGCAAAGCCGCTGTTGCTGCGATCGACCTTATCGCAAACGGTCCCGAGGTCGGCGCTGTGTTCTACGGCAGAGTTACACGCATCATGGACTTCGGCGCATTTGTTGAGATCGCTCCCGGTATGGAGGGTCTGTGCCACATCTCGAGACTTGACGTTAAGCGCACAGAGCAGGTAACGGACGTCGTTTCCGAGGGCGACACGATCATCGTAAAGGTGCTTGAGATCGACGATAAGGGCAGACTTAACCTCTCCCGCAGAGATGCGCTCATCGAGGTAGAGGGACTTACTCCCGAAAACGATATTTCCGATCAGCAGCGCAGACCGAGAAATAACGACCGCCGCGGCGGACGCAATTTCCGCAGATAATTTTTAACAGAAACGGACGACCGGTATTAATTCCGATCGTCCGTCTTTTGTATACACTATTTTGTATACACTATATTATCAAAATACCCGACAGCTCTATGAACTGTCGGGTAAATTCATATTTTATCTGACGATCAATCCTCGTCCTCGGGGGCATCGTACTCCCAGTTGTGCCATACGTTCTGTACGTCGTCGTTGTCCTCGAGCATATCGAGCAGCTTCTGCATTTTCTCGACCTGCTCCTCGTCCTCAAGCTTCGTGTAGTTAGAGGGAACCATCTCGACCTCAGCCTCGATGAACTTGTAGCCGAGGTTTGTGAGTGCTTCGTTTACCGTGCCGAAATCATCAGGCTCTGTGTAGATCTCAAATACATCGTCCTCAGCCTTGAAGTCGGAAGCGCCGCTCTCGAGTGCGTCGTCCATGACCTTCTCTTCATCGAGATCTTCGTTCTCTGTGATAAGGACGCCCTTCTTCTCGAACATAAATGATACGCAGCCCTGTGTGCCGAGGTTGCCGCCGAACTTATCGAAAGCGTGGCGTACATCGCCTGCCGTTCTGTTTCTGTTGTCTGTCAGCGCCTCAACGATAACTGCGATTCCGCCCGGACCGTAGCCTTCGTATGTGATAGCCTCGTACTTCGAAGCGTCGTTGCCGCTTGCGGCCTTCTTGATGATACGCTCGATGTTGTCGTTCGGAACGTTGTTTGCCTTTGCCTTCGCGATAGTATCTCTGAGTCTCGAGTTTACGTTGGGATCGGCGCTGCCACCCTCTTTGATCGCAACGATAAGCTCTCTGCCTATCTTTGTGAAGATCTTTGCTCTCGCACCGTCGTTTTTTGCCTTTTTATTCTTAATGGTGCTCCACTTGGAATGTCCGGACATTCTAATCAATCCTTTCGATAGTGTTCAAAATAGTATGCGTATACCGCTTTAACTATAAAATTCTACCACATATCACAGTCAAATTCAAGCTCTTACCTCATTTTTTCGAGGTGTTTTACAGATTTTTAATAAAATTTGTATCGCTGTTTCTGCAAAATTCCGTTTGTGCCGTTATATTTTCACATTTTAAATTGCAAAAAAAGGTTGACAATCTCGTTTTAGTATGTTATTATGTATACAAGTTAGCAAAGACTAACCCAAAACAAACAAACACAGACCCAATGCAGACCGCACGGGGCGAGATCAGATAGTAAGGAGAAAAAATATGAGTGTTGTAATAGTCGGCGGAAACGAGAGAATGGAAGAAAACTACCAGTCGGTATGCCGAAAGTACGGCTACAAGGCGAAGATATTCACAAAAGAAAGCGGCGCGATCAAGAAGAAAATCGGAACGCCCGATCTGATGATACTTTTTACAAATACGGTATCGCACAAAATGGTGCTCAGCGCATCGCAGGAGGCAAAAAAGAACAATATTCCGATAGCGTACTGTCATTCAAGCAGCAAAGCGGCTCTGTCGGAGCTTCTGAGCGAACGTATGAACAAGTGCGCCGCAGGCAGCGCCTGCTGATCGGGGAGTGTTTATGCTTTCGGCAGGGTATTCGGCAAATATCAAGGCAGTAAGCTCGCGGCACTAAAGGCAGTGCATACAATAAACCGAGTTCGCATAAAGCATTAACGCAGTACAACGTAAGCGGCGATTGTCAATACGGTAAGTTCGCGGTAATGAAGGCAACGCATACAATAAACCGAGTTCGCGTATTTGCCGGCGGGCGCTTGCCCGCCGCCGCAAAGTTGTGATTGACAATATCCGACAACGGTGTTATAATATTCTTGCAAAAACGGGGAGCTTGTAGTTAGTGCAAACAGGCTGAGAGGAAGCTGAAAGCTTCGACCCGCTGACCTGATGCGGATAATGCCGCCGTAGGAAACATAACGTACCTTACGGAGCTTTGCGTATTCTGCATCGCTCCGTTTTTTGCGTTTTGAAAAGCCTATTTCAGAAAGGAAATGTGTCATGAACAACAAAAAGACAAACGTAAAACGCCTTGTATTGACGGCTGTCCTTATCGGACTCGCAACAGTCCTCAGCCTTATCAAGGTCTATCAGCTCCCGCTTGGCGGCTCGATCACTTTGCTTTCTATGCTCCCGATCGCACTGATCTCAATTGAGTACGGCATCGGCTGGGGATTTGTCGGCGCGTTCGCATACTCGCTGATCCAGTTCGGTTTCGGTATTGCAGACGGACTTTTCGGTTGGGGACTTTCCCCGATCGCTGTTGTCGGCTGTATCCTGTTCGACTATATACTTGCGTTCACGGCTCTTGGAATTGCCGGTATCTTCCGCAAGAAGGGCGCCTTCGGCATCTGCACCGGCGTGTTCATCGCTGTAGTATGCAGATTTATCTTTCACCTGCTCTCGGGCGTTCTCATTTTCGGAAGCTGGGTCCCCGAGGGCTGGGCTAATCCGTGGGTCTACTCGATCGCTTACAACGGTTCATATATGCTCCCCGAGCTTGTGTTTACAATGATCGGCGCAGTGATCCTCTTTAAGACACCGCAGTTTGCAAAGCTCGTTGAGTCGAATATCGAGGACTGATCCGAAGGAATTAATTTACACAGGTATTCTTCATAAAACTTTCTTAAAGCCGCGCCGCAGATCATCTTTGCGGTGCGGCGATCCTTTTGCAATCACACGGATACCGTGTTTGTCATATAATGGCAGAAGATAAAAAAATTTTGCAAAACCTATTGACACACGCCGCATTTGATGTTATTATGATTTCAATGCAATTATGATAGAGGCGCAGGTGCTAAGAGTAGCGTTTTTCGACGGCTTCGCAGGCTATGGAGAGCGTGAAAGGCGTATCTGCCGAAAGTGGAGCAGGCGAAAGCTTCTCTTGGGAGTGCGGAGAATATCCGTACTACTGTCGCTGATGCGGAGAGCTATCTTAATTATGATAAACATTCTTTCTATACCTATGTTTTGATTGATTTTGATGGCCGATTTGTATTTCGGCTATTTTTTTATACCTGTTGCAGAACACGCAAAAACGACATTTTTGCAAATAACAAAAAGGAGATATGATTATGAAAAACACGATTTTCACGGGCGCAGCTACCGCCCTCATCACACCGCTCAATGAAAACGGCATCGACTACGAGCAGTTCGGCAGAGTTATCGACTGGCAGATCGAGCAGGGCATCGACGCTCTCGTTATCTGCGGCACTACCGGCGAGGCTTCCACTCTCTCCGATGCGGAGCACAGAGAGGCTATCCGCTTTGCCGCAGAGAGGATCAACGGCAGAGTACCTATGATCGCAGGAACAGGTGGGAATGATACTTCCTACGCTATTGATCTTACAAAGTACGCTTGCTCCGTCGGCGCAGACGCTTGTCTCGTTGTGACTCCCTATTACAACAAGGCTACACAGAACGGTCTTGTAAAGATGTTCACAGCTATCGCAGATGCTTCGACAAAGCCGCTTTTCCTCTACAATATCCCCGGCAGAACGGGCGTTAACATCAGCGTTGAGACGTTCAAGAAGCTGATGAAGCACCCGAACATTGCGGCTGTCAAGGAAGCAAGCGGCAACCTTTCGCAGTGCATTTCCGAGATCCACGAGTGCGGCGAGTACCTTGACTTCTACAGCGGCAACGACGATCAGACGCTCCCGCTGCTCTCTATCGGCGGAAAGGGCGTTATCTCCGTTCTCTCCAACGTTCTCCCGAAGGAAACGAGCGAGATGGTACACAAGTTCCTTGACGGAGATCTTCAGACTGCTATGAATATGCAGGTAGAGTATCTCCCGCTTATCAATGCGCTGTTTTCCGAGGTCAATCCGATCCCTGTAAAGGCAGCAATGGCAAAGCTCGGATTCTGTGAGAATTATCTCAGAATGCCGCTCACTCCGATGGAGGACGCTCATGCAGAGGTCCTTTATGAGGAGATGCGCAAGGTCGGGATCAAGTTCTGATATTGCGGTAAACGTACGTAAAAATGAAGGGATGAAGAAAAATATGATATGCAATAATCTTTCCGTAAACGAAAACGGTCACCTGACATTTGCGGGAGCTGATACCGTGGAGATGGCACGTAAGTACGGCACTCCGCTCATGCTCCTCGACGAGGGAAAGATCAGGGAGAAATGCTCAATTTACAGAGACTCTATGCAGAAGTATTTCACGCCCGATTCAATGCCGCTCTATGCGAGCAAGGCTCTTTCATTCAAATATATCTACAAGATCGCAGCAAGCGAGAACATCGGGATAGACTGTGTTTCCGCAGGCGAGATCTACACGGCGTACAAGGCAGGATTTCCGCTTGAACGCGCATATTTTCACGGCAACTCAAAAACAGACGATGAGATCCGCTTTGCAATCGGACACGGAGTCGGTCATTTCGTATGCGACAGCATAGAAGAGGTAGCTGCGGTAGACGAGATCGCGGGGGAAATGGGAACCGTGCAGAAGATACTTCTCCGTATCACGCCCGGAATAGATCCCCACACTCACAAGAAGATCTCCACGGGCAGCGTTGACTCAAAGTTCGGCGTTGCGATAGAAACGGGTCAGGCGTTTGAGCTTGTCGAAAAGACTCTCCGACTTTCAAATGTCGAGCTTGAGGGCTTCCATTGTCACATAGGTTCTCAGATCTTCGAGTACGATCCGTTTGCGGACGCTGCAAGGATCATGATCGGTTTTATCAGAGATGTAAAGGAGCGCTTCGGCTTCGAGCCTGTGACGCTCAACCTCGGAGGCGGCATGGCAGTCCGCTATACAGAGGACGATCCCGAGATCGACTACGAGGCAAATATCAGGGATATTTCCGTTGTCGTTCATTCTCTTTGCGATGAGTACGGTGTCAAGATGCCGAGAATACTCATGGAGCCCGGAAGAAGTATCGTTGCCGATGCGGGGATCACGCTCTATACGGCGGGATATCTCAAGGAGATCACAGGTCTCAAGAATTATATCTCAATCGACGGCGGTATGACCGACAACCCGCGCTTTACGCTCTATCAGTCGCCCTACACAGTCCTTCTTGCAAACAGAATGAACGAGGGCTGCGACTACAAATGCACCGTTGCGGGACGCTGCTGTGAAAGCGGAGATATAATACAGGAGGACGTTATGATGCCGAAGCCGAAAAGGCACGACACTATCGCAGTTCTCACGACGGGCGCATACAATTACGCCATGGCGTCGCATTATAACAAAGTACCGAAGCCCGCAGTCGTTATGCTCAAGGACGGCGAGGACTTTGTCGTTATCAAAAGAGAGACGTTCGAGAATATGATCTCGAACGAGGTCTGATTCGAATTACAAGGGTATGCAGAGCAGTCTGCGTACCCTTTTGAATACTTTGCGACGATCGGGGAAAGAAATATGAAGAAAGCAAAGGGCGTCAAGCCTGAAAATAAGTTAAAAACCAAGCGCGGTGCACTGAAATATGTCATTGCCGCCGCAGTTTGTGTCATCATAAATATACTGATATCGAATTATTCGGCGCTGTGCCTTTTAACGGGAGATTATCAGAGTATGCAGCTCGATCTTGTCAGCGGGTATAAGAACGGTTCGGACAACGGCTTTGAATACAGCGCAAAGACGGGCGCCGTGCAGCTTGAAACGGGCAGATTCGAGTTTGACGATGTCGGAGTTGATATACGAAATATCTGCATAGAGATCGGGGACGGACCTTACCGATATATGGAGGTCACGGCGGCGTTTACTGACAGGAATTTTTCGCTCGACGACGGTCTGACCGCAAATGTGGGCACCTATAAGATCTTTCTCGGAGGAAACGAGAAGAATTACATTAACGTCTCGTCCTTCGGAGAGGTCGGAAAACTGACACTTCAATTCGGTGCAGGTGCGGGCGCTCCTTTTTTGATAAACTCAGTCACCCTCAACAGAGTCCCGTCATTTCGTTTCTCGCTGTTTCGCCTGGCGGTGATGCTGCTTGCGTGTTTTGCCGTGATGAGCGGAGCGTGGCGCTGGAAGGTAAAGCACAGCGATTATGCGCTGATCGGACTTGGAACTGCGGTTGTGTGTATAATACTTACAGGTATTACTTTTATGTCGGTCTTCTTCACGGGAGAAGCGCTGCTCGATGAGTTTCCGCTCGAGGATAAGTACACGTCCGACCAGTATGAGCAGCTTTTCAGCTCGTTTTATGAAGGCAGAGTCGATATCAATGTCGATGTGACCGCAGAGGAGATGGAGAAAACGGGCGATCCGTATGATCTGACGATGCGAAGAGCGAACGACCCTGCGGGTGATTACTGGGACAGAGCATACTTTGACGGAAAGTTCTACTCATATTTTGGTATTGCGCCGATCTTTACCGTGTACTATCCCGTATATTTCCTGACGGGAAAAGTACCGAGCGCCGTTTTGTCATCTATGCTGGTCACAATCTACGCCGTGATATTCCTGTCGCTGCTGTATATGGAGTTGCTGCGCAGACTGACCGATGATCCGCCGCTCATTCCCGCACTGCTCGGTCATCTTGCTCTAATCTTCGCATCAAGCATACTTGCTCTCAATTCGGAAATGCTGTTTTACTTTATTGCTGTGATATCGGGGATAGGTTCGCTGGCTGCGTTTTTTTACTTCCTGCTCAAGGCGTTCTTTGAAACGAGCCTGAAAAAGCGCTGCGTTTTTCTTGTGCTGACGGGTATCTCTATAGTGCTGACGGCAGGCTCACGACCGAATATGCTGATCTACTGCGCGGCTGCTTTGACAGCAGTCATATATATAGCGTCGGGCCGGGAGGATCACTGCAAGGTAAAGGTTAAGGAGTCTCCGAAGCTCTACGCTTTGTACGGCTGCGCTCTCGGCGTTCCTGTACTGCTCGGAGCTGCAGGACTGATGACCTATAATTACAGCAGGTTCGGCGATCCTTTTGAATTCGGCTTTTCATATCAGCTTACTGTCAGCAATGCCCTTGCAAACGGTATTTCGCTGTCGTATATTCCCGCCGCCGTTTACCATTACTTCATCGAGCCGCCGGAGTACCGTTCGGAGTTTCCCTTCGTGTCGCTTGCAACAGGTTCGCTGCAGATATATCCTCGATATACATACATCACCAATTGTATGGGCGTGCTCAATTATCCGATTATCATGGCGGCGTTTCTTTATCCTGCCGTGCGCAGGCGAATGAAGGGCTTTCGAGGAGCCTTTACACTGACGCTGATGATCTGCGCCGTGGTGCTGGCATTTGTCGATATGTGCAAGGCGGGCGCTCATTACCGCTATACCGCAGATATCCTGCTGCCGCTGATATTGGCAGCGCTTGTCGTGATGTTCTCGCTGCTCAGCTCCTTCGAGAATGTTTCACAAAGGGCGTATGCGTTCGCATATACTGCCGCAGTGCTCGCACTCTGCGCCACGATAACGCTCGGCTTCCTGCTGATATTCGCAAACGAAAATTCATATTATATGTTTGACTACGCCGCAGTGACTCAGATGTTAAGAAAGGCATGACAAAACGGAGGTTCAAAAATGACGGAGATAACATACGTCGGAGTATTTGTTTTTATTACAGTTTTGTGGGTGATCGTCAGGGCAACAGCCGCTGTGAAAGAGCGCAGATTCGATGTCAGACGTGAGGCGATGCTGCTGACTGTATATATTTGCCTTGTTGTAATCGCACGAATGGTATACTTCCCGCTGCACCTTGAAAACGGACATATCGGGAAAACGGTGTTCGATATTCACAGTATACTCCCGTTTAAAATAAATCTGATCCCGATCGTAAATCTATTCGAACAGTACGCAGGATGGAAGGTCAATATCATCGGCAATACAGCAATGTTCATTCCCGTTGGGATATGTTGGCCGCTGTGCTTCAAAAAGCTCGATAATATCGGAAAAACTGTTCTGGCAGGCGGAGGGCTGTCGCTTTTTATAGAGCTGTCCCAGCTCCTGCTTGTCGGGAGAACGACAGATGTTGACGACCTGATGCTCAATACTGCGGGTGTGTTCATAGGCGCAGTGATATATTTTGTGACAGCAAAGCTTTCAAAGCCGAAAGGACACACCGAGCAGAGTGAGGTTCTGTAACATATTCTACAAAAAAGGAATACACGCTTAGTTAATTATGACGAGCGGTAACAACGCTGTGACAAAATAGTAATTTAAATACAGTTCGTATTTTGTTAATATCAACGATATTTAGTGTAAAGTTGAACTAAAAGAGGTCAAAACGTGGATTTTGAGCGTGTCCGCTGTTTTATGGGCTTTTTCTATTGAAAAAATTTTTTGTTTGTGATATCCTAATTATAACGGCGGAAGCTTAAAATTACATTGATAAAAAAATAACAATGTAGCTTCCGAAGATCGGTAAATAAGGGAAAAGGCCGGCGCGCAGCGGCGTGCCGATGCCGATGTGAATGGAGTGTTATTATGAGTGAAAATCGATACACCGTCGTTGACAGCGTTGAGACCTTTGAGAAGAAGCTCGCACAGGTACGCGCGGCTCAGGAGAAATTCTCTGTCTACACGCAGGAGCAGGTAGACGCTATTTTCAGAGCGGCTGCTCTCGCTGCAAATAACGCAAGGATCCCGCTTGCACAGCTCGCTGTCGAGGAAACGGGAATGGGCATAGTTGAAGACAAGGTCATCAAGAACCACTATGCCGCAGAGTATATCTACAATGCTTACAAGGATACGAAGACGTGCGGTGTTGTCGAGGAGGATAAGGTCTACGGCATAACAAAGATCGCAGAGCCTATCGGCGTCATCGGCGCGGTTATTCCCACGACGAACCCGACCTCAACGGCAATTTTCAAAACGCTCATCAGCCTGAAAACAAGAAACGGCATCATCATCAGCCCCCATCCGAGGGCGAAGAACTCGACGATTGCTGCTGCAAAGCTCGTTCTCGAGGCAGCCGTAAAGGCAGGCGCTCCCGAGGATATCATCGCATGGATCGACGTTCCGAGCCTCGAGCTTACGAACATTCTGATGCGTGAATCCGACCTTATTCTTGCGACGGGCGGTCCCGGAATGGTAAAGGCTGCTTATTCGAGCGGAACACCCGCTCTCGGAGTCGGCGCAGGCAACGCTTCTGCGATCATCGATTCCTCCGCCGATATCGTCAACGCAGTAAACTCGATCATTCATTCAAAGACCTTTGACAACGGTATGATCTGCGCGACCGAGCAGACGATCATTGCCGATAAGACGATCTATGACGATGTAAAAGCAGAGCTTATCAGAAGAGGCTGCTACTTCCTCAATGACGAGGAGGCAGACAAGATCAGAAAGACTATGCTTATCAACGGTGCGCTCAACGCAAAGATCGTCGGTCAGCGTCCCTGCACTATCGCAAAGCTCGCAGGCTTCGAGGTAGACGAGAAGGTAAAGGTCCTCATCGGAGAGACAACGAGAACAGATGTTGACGAGGCGTTCGGTCACGAGAAGCTCACGACTATTCTCGGTATGTACAAATCGGAGAATTTCGACAACGCGCTCGATATTGCTGAGACGCTGCTCAACAACAACGGCGGTCTCGGTCATACGGCTGTTCTCTGGATCGACAACATAAACGAAAGAGAAAAGCTCGGCAAGTTCGCCGAGAGAATGAAGGCTTGCCGTCTTATTGTAAATACTCCGTCGTCGCTCGGCGGTATCGGAGATCTCTACAACTTCAAGCTCACTCCGTCGCTGACGCTCGGCTGCGGCTCGTGGGGCGGAAACTCTGTTTCGGAGAACGTCGGTGTAAAGCACCTTCTTAATATAAAGACAGTAGCGGAGAGGCGTGAAAATATGCTTTGGTTCAGAGCACCCGAAAAGGTTTACTTCAAGAAAGGCTGCCTGCCCGTGGCTCTTTCCGAGCTTCAGGTAATGGGCAAGAAGAGAGCTTTCATTGTTACCGACAGCTTCCTCTTTGCAAACGGCTACACAAAGCCTATCACCGATAAACTTCACGAGATGGGCATAGAATATACCGTATTCTCCAACGTTGCTCCCGATCCGTCGCTTGCAAGCGCTATGGAGGGTGCGGAGCAGATGAAGATCTTCAAGCCCGATGTTATTATCGCGCTCGGCGGCGGTTCGGCTATGGACGCAGGAAAGATCATGTGGGTGCTTTACGAGCACCCCGAGGCAGACTTCCTCGATATGGCGATGCGTTTTGTCGATATCAGAAAGAGGATCTACACATTCCCGAAGATGGGCGAGAAGGCGTACTTCATTGCGATATCGACATCTGCGGGCACAGGCTCGGAGGTAACTCCGTTTGCAGTCATCACAGATGAACGTTCGGGTGTTAAGTATCCGCTTGCTGATTACGAACTGCTCCCGAATATGGCGATCATTGATACGGATTATCACATGACAGCGCCAAAGGGACTGACGGCTGCTTCGGGTATCGACGCGGTAACTCACGTTCTTGAGGCATACGCTTCGATCATGGCGACCGATTACACTGACGGTATCGGTCTTCGTGCGATCAAGATGATCTTCGAGTATCTCCCGAGAGCGTACGACAACGGCCCCAACGATCCTGTCGCAAGAGAGAAGATGGCGAATGCCGCAACAATGGCAGGTATGGCGTTTGCAAACGCATTCCTCGGTGTGTGCCACTCTATGGCTCATAAGCTCGGCGCATTCCACCATATCCCGCACGGCATCGCAAATGCTCTTATGATCGATCACGTTCTGCGCTTCAATGCCGCAGAGGTACCCACAAAGATGGGCACATTCAGCCAGTACGATCACCCGCATACGCTTGCGCGCTACTGCGAGGTAGCCGATTATCTCGGCGTAAAGGGCGAAACGAACGAGGAGAAGCTCGAAAACCTCATCGCTTATATCGACGAGCTGAAGGAGAAGGTCGGCATCAAGAAGACGATCAAGGAATACGGCATCGACGAGCAGGACTTCCTCGACAGACTCGACGAGATGTCTGTTCAGGCGTTCGACGATCAGTGCACAGGCGCAAATCCGAGATACCCGCTTATCAGTGAGATCAAGCAGATGTACCTCAACGCTTACTACGGAAACTTTGAGACAGTTTAATGATATTCTGCACCGACACACTTTTGCGGTCGGTGCAAATTTCTGTAATTACGGAGAGACATTATGATGATCAGAGAATATACCCCCGCCGATCTTCCCTTTCTTATTGCGATATGGAACGAGGTGGTGGAGGAGGGAACAGCTTTTCCACAGGAGGAGCTTCTCAATGAGGAAAACGGGGCGGAGTTTTTCGCCTCGCAGAGCAGGACTGCTGTGTGTGCAGATGAAAACGGGAAGGTGTACGGACTGTATATACTTCATCCGAACAATGTCGGCCGATGCGGTCATATCTGCAACGCAAGCTACGCCGTAAGCCGTGAGAGCAGAGGCAGGCATATCGGAGAAAAAGCCGGTGCTTGACTGTATCAAATCGGCAAAAGCGCTCGGGTTTCGCATTCTTCAATTCAACGCCGTGGTTGAGAGCAATGTTCACGCCCGCCACCTTTACGAATGTATCGGATTTACGCAGCCCGGTGTTATCCCGAACGGATTTCGTATGAAGGACGGTCATTACGAGAATATTTGTCCGTATTTCATTGAATTGTAAATGAGAATACA
>ONIC01000177.1 GCA_900317815.1 uncultured Eubacteriales bacterium
ATAATTTTAGTGGGCAGCCGCTCTCGCGGAACAAAAGTATCGATCCGCAATAACTGACAGCGAAATTGCCTGCGGACGCTTGTCCGCCCGCCGCATTGACTTTTTGTTTATTCAAGTGTATAATCGTGATGAAATTATATAAAGGAGATCTTTTATGAGCGAGATTTATAAGATAATCAGGATCGACGAGGCCGATTTCGGCTGTGAGGGCGTGCCGGACGGTCAGCCTGTCAAAGACGAGGTAACGATCGAAACTCAGAGCGGCAGCCAATTTATTATGCAGATCGAAGACGCGCTTTTGTACAAGCTCGACCTCAACGAAGGCGACAGCTTTTCTATTGACGGCGAGGGCAATATCTCGAAAATTTAAATTATTATTAATTTTTCGGCTATTATGCAAATTTCCTCTTGCAACGAGAGCACATTGTTGCTATAATATGGAATGTTGGTTCTTTTATGCCGCAACGCATTAAAGTGTTTCGGCAGCAATAAACATAAAAAGGATGGTTACTATGGTAAAAGCTATTGTCGGCGCCAACTGGGGCGACGAGGGCAAGGGCAAGATCACTGACTGCCTTGCACAGACTTCGGACATCGTTATCAGATTTCAGGGCGGCAGCAATGCAGGCCACACTATCATAAACAACTACGGCAAGTTTGCTCTTCATCAGCTTCCGTCGGGTGTTTTCTACGATCACACAACAAATATCATCGGAAACGGTGTAGCTTTCAGCGTTGAGAACTTCGTAAAGGAGATGGCTCACCTCAAAGAAAACGGCGTTGAGCCTAAGGTTCTTGTTTCCGACAGAGTTCAGATAGTTATGCCGTATCATATCGCATTCGACTGCTATGAAGAGGAGCGTCTCGGCGGCAAGAGCTTCGGCTCCACAAAGTCGGGTATCGCGCCCTTCTACAGCGACAAGTTTGCTAAGATCGGCTTCCAGATCAACGAGCTTTACGATGACGAGGAAGGACTCAAGGAGAAGATCGCAAGAGTTCTCGAGATCAAAAACTCTACCCTCGTAAACCTCTACCACAAGGATCCTATCTCCGTTGATGAGATCTACAACAAGCTTATGGAATACAAGGAAGCTATGGCTCCCTATGTTGCAAACACATTTGATTTCGTTCACGATGCACTTAAAGAGGGCAAGACGGTGCTTCTCGAAGGTCAGCTCGGTTCTCTTAAGGATACAGACTTCGGTATCTACCCGATGGTAACTTCCTCGAACACTATCGCAGGCTACGGCGCAGTCGGCGCAGGAATCCCTCCGTACGAGATCAAGGAGATCGTAACAGTCGTCAAGGCTTACTCAAGCGCAGTCGGCGCAGGAGAGTTCGTCAGTGAGATCTTCGGTGAAGAAGCAAACCTGATGAGAAATCACGGCGGAGACGGCGGAGAGTACGGCGCAACAACGGGCAGACCGAGAAGAATGGGCTGGCTCGATCTCGTGGCTACACGCTACGGCTGTAAAGTGCAGGGCGCAACCGAAGTTGCATTTACGGTACTCGATGCTCTCGGTTACCTCGATGAGATCCCCGTTTGCGTAGCTTACGAGCTCGACGGAAAGCAGATCGACTATTTCCCGACTACAACTCAGCTCAAGCGCTGCAAGCCTGTACTCAAAGTAATGAAGGGCTGGAAGTGCGACATTTCGGGTATCACAAAGTACGAGGATCTGCCGCAGGAGTGCAGAGACTACGTTGAATTTGCAGAGTCGCAGATCGGCGTTCCGATCACAATGGTATCTAACGGCCCGAAGAGAGAAAACCTCATTCACAGAGAGTCGGCGCTTAAATAATACTTACAAAAAAAGGGGAGAACGTCTTGTTCTTCCCTATTTTTTGTAGCGTGGAGTGACACAACTTCGCAATTATTCATTATTCACTTTTCATTACCGCATCTTCGGCATCACGCTCCGCACTTAATAATAAATATTGCTTTTCTCTCCCGCTCTGTGTTATACTGTATACATAAATAACACAGCAAAACTTTCAACAAGGGGGACTTTGGTATGTGGAAAAAACTTTTATCCGTTTTTGCTGCGGCAATGATCGCAGCGGTCTGTCTGCCTATGAGTGCTGCCGCCGAGGAAACACTTTATAAGGGCGATACCGTTATGTACATCTTCACCGTAGGCGAATGTCCCAACATTGCGGGAATTTCCGTCGATGCGTTCTATTCGCCCGATCACCTTTCGATAAACGGCGAGCCTGAATATCTTATCGGTTCTCAGGGTCTGACAAACATTAATAATCCCGGCAAACTAAAGTGGAACACTATGCTTTCGGGCGGACGCGCTTTCAACGGCGAGGATATCCTGATCGCGAAATTCACCGTCTTAAAGAAATGCTCGGTGGACGATATCGGACTGTCGTATGAGTGTATCGAGCTGTTCAACCACGATCTGCAGCTTCTTGACCATTCGCTTATAACAGCACGTATCGAAATCGAGAATACAGGCACGGACGACGGCAGCGAAACAGACACAACCTCTCGTGAAGAACCAAACTCACCTGAAAGCGACACTTCAAATAACACCGACGAAAGCGACCCCGGCTCTTCTCCGTCCTCACGCCGTGAGACAAGCCAGGCGAGCGCTCCGAAGCCCGTTGTCATTTCAACAACTGATCTCACTCCCTCCGACGATGAGGATATAGACCCGACTCCCTCGAAAAGCTCGTCACGCACGACAACATCCCGTACAACCGTGTCCCGTGCGGTATCGTCAACATCTTCGATCGTTTCATCAAATGTTTCATCATCGGCAAGCACAAAATCGGATATTTCGTCCGATGCATCCTCAAAGACAGCCTCGAACGTTTCTTCAAAAACAGACACGAGATCATCATCGGCCGCCGCTTCAGTATCCCGCGCATCTTCCGCCTCGGCAAGCTCCTATGCGCCGCCCATTCAGACAAGCAGCGTTGCTTCGTCTAAATCTCCCGTCAATACAACGGGCAGATTTGCAGCATCTCTCGCAATAGCCGTTATAGCAGCTGCCGCAGTTGCTATAATTCTTGCTCGAAAGCTGAAAGCAACAGAAAACTGATAACATAACGCCCGCCACAGTAAAAGTGACGGGCGTTTTTTTGCCTTATCCTCGCTGCGCTCTCTCAGCTGTTTCCTCTACAAGCCGAGAAAGCGTCGTTTCTTCCATTTGCCGCTCCATTGCGGACTGTATATCATCGAGCCTCTTGTCCATAACGGAATGGATATTGCGTCCCACCGGGCACAGAGGATTTGGATTTTCATGAAAATGGAAAAGCGCTTCTTCCTTTTCCACCGCCTTGAATATATCAAGAAGCGTGATCTCACCTGCCGGCTTTGCAAGGAACGCACCGCCGACTCCCGCTTTTACTTCCACAAGACCTGCATCCGACAGAAGACCCAGAGTGTTCCTCACAATAACGGGATTTACCTGAATACTGCTCGCAAGAAAGTTTGATGTTACCTTGTGTGTATCCTGAAACATTGCCACACAGACCAATATATGCGTAGCTATTGTAAATCTTGATGAGAACTGCATGATATTCACCCCTTTTATAAGTTTACCACTGTTTCGTTGTAATATCAAGACTTACAATAAAATTTGCGGACAAGCGTCCGCAGGCAATTCCGATGTCAGGTATTGCGGATCGATACTTTCACTCTGCGAGAGTGGCTGCCTACTAAATTTTACGCTTACATAAAGTATGCCCGATTTTGTGCAATCTTACAAAGTTTTGTTGTAACGCTTGACATTACAACAAATTCGTGGTATACTCTTGTTGTAATAAAGAACATTACAACAGCAAACGGAGGTATTCATTATGAAGAATTTCAGCAAAGTAACAGTAGGATCGGACGCAAGAACGGAACTTCACGATAAGCTCGGACTGACAGGCGCAGAGGTAAGCGTAAACAACCTTCCCGCAGGTGCATCTGTTCCCTTCGTTCACTCCCACAAGCAGAACGAGGAGATCTATGTTATCCTCGCAGGAAAGGGCAAGGCAGTTATCGACGGCGAAACCACAGAGCTTTCGGCAGGCGACTGGGTACGTATCGCGCCGCAGGGAAAGCGTCAGTTCTTCGCCGCCGACGATTCCCCTATAACATACGCCTGCATTCAGGTCAAGGCAAACTCGCTCGAAGCATATACAGCCGAAGACGCAGAGATCTGTCAGTAAAAAATTTTTTGACCAAATCGAAGCTCCCCACAGTCGCGGGGAGCTTTCTTGTATTTCTGCTTGTATTTCTGTATGTATAAAATATAAGATCCCCCCGAACCGCAATGATTCAGGGGGATCGTTATTATCAAAAGATATCAGAAATTACTTCTGGTCAGCGATTGCAGCCTGTGCAGCAGCAAGTCTTGCGATCGGCACACGGAACGGTGAGCAGGATACATAGTCAAGACCGATCTTGTGGCAGAAT
>ONIC01000074.1 GCA_900317815.1 uncultured Eubacteriales bacterium
AGGTCGACGGTTCGAGCCCGTTCCGGGTCGCCATTTTTGCCTCTGTAGCTCAGTTGGTAGAGCAGGGGACTGAAAATCCCCGTGTCGGTGGTTCGATTCCGCCCGGAGGCACCTTTTAGATCAATAATATGCGGATGTAGCTCATCTGGTAGAGCGCCACCTTGCCAAGGTGGAGGTAGCGGGTTCGAGCCCCGTCATCCGCTCTTTATTTTTGTTCACGCCATGAGGCGTGATTTTTTGTTTTATGTGAAAAAAGCGGAGATGCGTATGCTGCGGATAACGGTAAAGCAAATCCGAGGGTGTGGCACTAAATGCAAGGTATACGATTAAGTAAATGTCAGCGGCGACTCGCCGCCTGCCTGTAGTGTTTGACTTTGGAGATGATTTTTGGTAAAATAAAAAATGTGCTTTGTAAAAAATGAGAGTCGGTGATAAAATGCCAAAGAAGAAAGAAAAAGATCCCGCAAAGAAAAGCGAGAAAAAATCGGGCTTCGGGCGGCGTATGATAAAGGAATTCAATTCCTATGTGGAGGGCAGACCGAGAAAGGTAGTAGTTACCTATATCGTGCTGCGTGTGCTCGTTTTATTGACTCTGGTGCATCAGGCGATAATCGGGAATTATTACAATGCGATGCTCTGCGTGCTGACGCTCCTGCTTTTTATGATACCCGCATTTGCCGACAGAAAACTCAATGTCAGTCTGCCGTCTTTGCTTGAGGTGATAATCCTGCTGTTTGCTTTCTCTGCGGAAATACTCGGTGAGATACAGAATTTTTACGGGATAATCCATTCGTGGGATACGATGCTCCATACGCTAAACGGCTTTATGATGGCGGCAATCGGTTTTGCACTGATAGATGTGCTCAATAACAATCCGAAATTTCACTTCACCGCATCGCCCGTTTTTGTCGGGTTCGTTGCGTTTTGTTTTTCCATGACGGTCGGCGTTGTCTGGGAGTTCTTCGAATTTTTTATGGAATCTTTCTTCCGCATAGATATGCAGCGCGACTTTATTTACAACACAATAACTACAACAAACCGCGTCATAAATCCTTCGGGCGATAATTCCGCCGTAATCGTTGAGAATGTCCGCTCCGCTGTAACGGGTACGGTCAACGGCGTGAAGCAAACCTTCTCCTATGACGGATATCTTGATATCGGCATAAAGGACACTATGAAGGATCTTATGGTAAACTGCCTGGGCGCAGTCGTTTTCTCTGTCCTCGGTGTGTTCTATATCAAGGGAAGAGGAAGATTTGCCGCAAAGTTTATGCCGACGCTGAAAACAGACGATGAAAACAATTGAAAGGATCTAATACTCAATGTCTGATAAACAAGAGATCATAAATCTGAGAAAAAAAGTTCTCGAGAAGGAGTTTTCGAGAATGAATTCCATGCAGAGGAGCGCTGTCTTCTGCGTTGACGGGCCGCTGCTCATTCTTGCGGGTGCAGGCTCGGGAAAGACAACCGTTCTTGTAAATCGTATCGCCAATATGATAGAGTACGGCAATGCGTATAATTCTGATGAGGTCATCACCGAGCTTCGCGAGGACGAGCTTCAGGCGGTGAACGACTATCTCAAAAACGGCGGAGAGCTTGATCCGGCCGTTAAGTTCCGCCTTTCTGTAAGACCCGTCAGACCGTGGAATATCCTTGCAATCACTTTTACAAACAAGGCTGCCGGCGAGCTGAAGGACAGGATCGCGGCAAGAGTCGGCGATCAGTCGAGCGCAGTCTGGGCTTCTACGTTCCATTCTACCTGCGCAAGGATACTTCGCCGCTTCGGAGACCGCCTCGGTTATTCCGACCGTTTCGCAATCTACGACAGCGACGACCAGAAACGCCTTATCAAGGATGTTCAAAAGCAGCTCAATTACGACGACAAGATACTCTCTCACAAGTCTATCATCGCAGAGATATCGGGCGCAAAGGATTCTATGATAACGCCCGAGGAGTATCTGAAGCAGGCGGGCACCGACAACAGACTTCTCTCCATTGCGAAGGCGTATGCGCTCTATCAGGACAGGCTCAAGGCTGCCGATGCAATGGACTTTGACGACCTTCTCAGCAAGACAGTCGAGCTTTTCGAAAAAAATCCCGATGTCCTCGAATACTATCAGGATAAGTTCAGATACATAATGGTAGACGAGTACCAGGACACAAACAAGGTGCAGTATCGCTTTGTCCGTATGCTTGCGGAAAAATACAATAACATCTGCGTTGTCGGAGACGACGATCAGAGTATCTACAAGTTCAGAGGAGCGACGATCGAGAATATCCTCTCTTTCGAGGAAAATTTCAAGAATGCGAAGGTCATAAGACTGGAACAGAATTACCGCTCGACAAAGACTATCCTCGACGCTGCAAACTCGGTCATCAGCAATAACCGAGAGAGAAAAGGCAAGACGCTCTGGACTGACAATGCTCAGGGCAGCAAGATCAATCTTCATACAGTCAAGAACGAACGAGAGGAGTCGGCGTTTATCGCAGATACTATCCTTGAGATGTCGGCAAAGGGCAGACCGTTTGGGGATTTTGCCGTACTCTACAGAGTCAATGCGCAGAGTAACGGTCTTGAGCAGATGTTTGTCAGGAAGGGGATCCCGCACAGGATCATCGGCGGTCACCGCTTCTATGACAGAGAGCATATCCGCGATATGGTCGCTTATCTTCAGGTCATCAACAATCCCAACGACAACGTAAGACTTCGCAGGATCATCAACAAGCCGAAGCGTGCGATCGGAGAATCCACCGTTGCAAAGGCTATGGACATTGCTGCGGCTGAGGGTCTGAGCATATTCGAAGTGATCGGACGCGCAGATGAGTATGATGCGCTTTTGAAATCGGCGGGCAAACTCAAGGCATTTGTCGAGATGATAAATAAGTACGCCGATATGGCATCAGACGGATCTGTAAAGCTCGCCGAACTTTACGGAAAGATCGTTGAGGAGATCGGCTACGCTGCATTCCTGAAAAAGGAAAAGGACGATTACGAGCAGCGTCTTCAGGACGTTGAGGAGCTTAAATCAAACCTTGTCAAGTATGAGGAGGACAACGGCGACGATGCGAGCCTATACGGATTTCTGGAGGAGATCTCGCTTCTTACCGACATCGACAACTACGACGAGGACTCAGACAGCGTTGTGCTTATGACTATGCACAGCGCAAAGGGTCTTGAATTTCCCGTTGTGTTTATTCCGGGAATGGAGGACGGTATCTTTCCCGGCGTTCAGGCTATCTACAACGAATCCGATATGGAGGAGGAACGCCGCCTTGCATACGTTGCGATAACGCGCGCAAAGGAGGAGCTGTTCCTGGTAAAGTCGAAGCAGAGACTGCTCTACGGCTCGACAAAGTATAACCGTCCCTCGACCTTCCTCGGAGAGATACCGCTTGCTTATCTCAACCAGACCGACTCCAATGTCGTTGTAAAGAGCGCGTCGGAGGTCGGAGAGAGAGCGAAGCCGAAAGCTCGCCTTATGGAGAGCGCCAAGACGTTCGCTCACAGTGCGCCTGCACCGTCGGGCGATACCAACTTTGCGGTCGGAGACTCCGTGATGCATACGAAGTTCGGAAAAGGACTTGTTGTCTCCGCAAAACCTGTGGGGAACGATGTGCTTCTCGATATCGCCTTTGATACGGTCGGCACCAAGAAGCTTATGGCAAAATTTGCAAATCTTACAAAGGTATAATAATAAGGGCTTGTGTTTTCGTTGCACAAGCCCTTGCATTTTTTTATGTCTCGTCCTTAACGATCCGTTTGCCTCTCCACGAGCCCCTTTTCCAGCGTACCGAAACTATGACGCCTCTGATGATCTCATCTGCCGCCATTGCTGCCCATACACCGCACAGCCCAAGTCCGAGCCTGATGCCGAGAATGTATGTAAACAGCGCCGATACGCCCCACATTGAGCATATACCGAGCACTGTCGGGAATTTCACGTCGCCCGATGCCCGCATCGAATTTATAATGACAAGATTGCACGTCCTGCCTATCTCGAGAAAAACGGCGATGACCATTATCTTTCTGCCGAGCGCGATCGACTCTGTATTGTCGGTGAAGAGCGAGAGCGTGAACGGTGATAGAAGAAGGTTGGTGACTGCAATTGAAACGGAAACGATCATTGCGGGGATCACCGAGCGTATAACTCGCTTGTATGCCGCATCATATTCCCTTGCGCCGACTGCGTGGCCTACGATTATCTGAGTCGCAACGGCAACGGAAATAGAGTAAAGATACGAGAAGTTTGTCAGAGTGCCGCAGTATATCTTCGTGTTGATGGCAACGATGCCCATTGTGTTTACCATTGCCGAAATGACGATCTGAGATATATTGTATGAAATGTTTTCGCCCGCAGTCGGAATACCGAGCGTGAGCAGACTTTTCAGAATATCCTTCGGGAACGGTACGAGGTATCTGAGCGAGATATCTCCGTCAATGTTCAGCCTGAAGTATACGGAGATCACGATCAATCCGACAAGCCGTGAGAATACGCTCGAAACGGCAACGCCCGCAGCACCCAGTCCGATGACTTTCAAGGGACCGTAGAGCAGCAGATAATTTCCTATGATGTTGAGTGCGTTTGTGGTAAGCGACAGCACCATTCCGAATACCATCTTGCCGTTGCTTCGCAAAAACTGGTAAAATGTATCGGTCAGCGCCTGAAGGAATATGAAGCCGCCGACGATTTTCATATAGCTTACAGCATCGGGTATCATCTCCTCGGGCAGCTGCATAAAGCGTAGGAGCGTTGTGCTTCCGATGAACACTATTGCGCTGATCGAGAGACTCAGTGTGAAGTTGAAGGCGAGTGCGACTGTGTAGATCCTGCCGAGCTTGTCGTGTTCTTTTGCGCCGAGATACTGCGATACTACAACGCCCGATGCGCTCGAGATGATCGTAAACGCAAGCGTCAGAAAGCCGAGTACCTGGTTTGCGTTGCCGACTGCGCCGACCGCCGTGTCGCTGTATCGCGTCAGCATCAGCGAGTCCGCATAGCCTATCAGCATCGAAAGCAGAGCCTGAATAAAGACGGGCGCAGCAAGGCTGAAAAGCGGCGTGTTAATATCGACAGAGTTTTTCTTGTTTTTCGTGATGAACACCACCTTCTTTTGTGTGGAGTCTGGGAATAAATTTGCTCCTTTTGATAATATAGCAAAAATTCTGCAATGTCAATAATTCGGGGCGAAAGTTTACAAAATTTGCAGCTCGGGAAATAATTGTCGGATCGCAGCATATTATTGTAAGGACGATTCTTTCAAAAGAGGTGATATATATTAGCTGCAGGATCGCTCAGCTTCGTCACAAGGAGGTGATAAACGAGTGCGACGGCGCATTGCTCGGGTGCGTTGACGATGTTGAGATAGACACCAAAAACGCCTGTCTTGTGGCGATAGTCGTTTACGGAAGACCTAAATTCTTCGGACTTTTCGGCAGACACAACGATATCGTGATACCGTGGGCGAACATCAGGCTGATAGGTGAGGATACAATCCTTGTGAACTGCCGTGTTGCCGCCGCTCCAAAGCGCAAGAGACATCTTATAATATGATATAAAATACGCTCGGTTATAACTTCAGCTTATAACCGAGTATATTTTTTTGATAATTGACAAAACTATAAAACCTATGTATAATGTAGGTAAAGACAAACGAAAGAGAGCTGATGCAGATGAAGATCACATCACCGCAGATAACGCTGAGCCGTGATCGAATGTGACACCTACACATTACACGGCAGAACACAACGACTTGAAAAAAACTATTATAAAGGAGAAATTACAATGAGTGAGATAAAGAACATTAATGATTCCGCAAACTGGAGTTTTGAGACAAGACAGCTGCACATCGGTCAGGAGCAGGCAGATCCCGCAACAGACGCACGCGCCGTTCCGATCTATGCATCGACATCGTTTGTTTTCCATGATTCGCAGCACGCTGCCGACCGCTTCGGTCTCCGTGATGCGGGAAACATCTACGGAAGACTGACGAACCCCACGCAGGACATCTTTGAGCGTAGGATAGCTTCCCTCGAGGGCGGTATCGCAGCTCTCGCAACAGCGTCCGGCGCGGCTGCCATCAACTACACGATCAGCGCTCTTGCAGGCAGCGGCGAACACATCGTAGCGTCAAAGACGATCTACGGCGGCACATACAACCTCCTCGCTCACACGCTCCCGCTAACCTCTAACATCACGACAACATTCGTTGATCCCGATGTTGAAGGCTCTTTTGAAGCGGCTGTACAGGAGAACACAAAGGCGATCTTCATCGAGACTCTCGGCAACCCCAACTCGAACATCATCGACATCGAGGCTGTCGCAAAGGTCGCTCATGCTCACAATATACCGCTTGTTGTGGATTCGACATTCGCAACGCCTTTCCTCGTTCGTCCGATCGAATACGGCGCCGATATCGTAGTTCATTCGGCTACAAAGTTCATCGGCGGTCACGGAACGGCTATCGGCGGAGTGATCGTAGACAGCGGCAATTTTGAATGGAAAGCCTCGGGCAAGTTCCCGTGGATCAGTGATCCCAATCCGAGCTATCACGGCATTTCGTTTGCAGACGCAGTCGGCGCAGCAGCTTTTGTGACATATATCCGTGCGATCCTTCTCCGCGACACAGGCTCTACACTCTCGCCGTTCCATGCGTTTCTCTTCCTTCAGGGACTCGAGACTCTCTCTCTGAGAGTTGAACGCCACTCCGAGAACGCAAAGAAGATAATAGAGTATCTTGCGGCTCATCCGCAGGTCGAGGCAGTTCACCATCCTTCTCAGGAGAACGAGCCGAGCCACGCCCTCTACAAGAAATATCTCCCCAACGGCGGCGGTTCCATCTTTACCTTTGATATCAAGGGTGACGATGAAACGGCGAAGAAATTCATCGACAATCTTGCGATCTTCTCGCTGCTTGCCAATGTAGCTGACGTGAAGTCGCTCGTTATCCATCCTGCCAGCACGACTCATTCTCAGCTGACGCAGGCGGAGCTTGAAGAGCAGGGTATCAAGCCGAATACGATCAGACTTTCTATCGGTATCGAGAACTCCGACGACCTTATCGCGGCGCTCGACGCGGCTTTCAAAGCAGTTTCGTAAACAAGGTAACTTTTATACAGACAGCCATAATGTGGATAGCGCAGGTTCGGAAAAAACGAGCCTGCGCACCTCTTTTTTGTTTTGTTTGATAGATTTATTATTTACAATTTGTACCTTTTCCATATTGAAATCCTACAAAACCTATGGTAAAATAGATATATGTGTTTTGCATCAAAAAATATAATACAAGGTTAAGAGGTAAGTTACAATGAAAATATCCACAAAGGGGCGCTATGCTCTCAGATTTATGATCGAGCTTGCGCTCAACGAGGGAAGTTATGTAGCTCTTAAAGACGCAGCGTCAAGACAGGGCATCTCGAAGAAGTATCTCGAGCAGATCGTGCCTATGCTGAATCGTTCGGGAATGTTGGTGACTAACCGCGGTTATCAGGGCGGCTACAAGCTCGCAAGATCTCCCGAACAGTACACGGTTGGAGATATCCTCAGAGTGACGGAAGGGAGCCTTGCACCCGTTGCGTGTCTGGCAGATGAGATAAACAAGTGCGAGCGGCAGGACAGCTGTCCGACACTCGAACTCTGGCAGGGGCTTTACAAGGTCATCAACGAATATCTTGACGGAGTGACGCTGCGTGACCTTCTGGACAAATACTGTAAAAACGGCGCAGACGAGTATTATATCTGACAAAGGAGTTATAAATGACGGAGTTTTACTTTGTAAGGCATGGTCAGATCGACTCGTCCCTTTCCGACTATGGCATCTATCGCGGGCGAGGGTACAACATGCTGCCGTTGTCAAAGACGGGCATAGAGCAGATCAGGGAGACTGCGAAGCGATTGGAGCCTAAGTCCTGCGAGCTGATCGTCTCGTCACCGTTCGGGCGCGCGCTCAACTCCGCTGCGATACTGTCGAAGGAACTGTCCCTCGACATAAGGATCGAGAGCGGACTTCACGAGTGGCAGCCTGATAAGGAAGACTTCGAATTTCTGCCCTATGAGGAAGCGCAGCGCAGATTTGACCAGCTTCGCAGATACGGCGGAGATTATCCTCCCGATACCGACGGCGGATACGAAACGGCAGAGATGATGAAGCGGCGCGTTTTTGCCGTGCTCGACAAGTACACGGATCACAAGCGTGTGATCGTAGTGTGTCACGGAACGCTTATGCAGTACGTTCTCGGAATACCGCACCCCGAAAACGGTGAGGTGTCAGAATTTGTATACGGATAAATAAAAAAGCGGCAGCACTTCGGGTGAGGTGCTGCCGCTTTGCTGTTTTATTCTTTATCAGACTGCGCCGATCTTTGTATCGAAGATCGGGTGAAGATTTTTGAGAGACAGGTCGAGGATAGGCGCGGAGTGGGTGAGAGCGCCGCTTGAAACGTAATCAACGCCGATGTCTGCGAGCTTATCTGCGTTTTCCTTCGTAACATTTCCCGAGCATTCCGTCTCTGCTCTGCCTGCGATGATCGCAATAGCCTCTTTCATCATATCAACGCTCATATTGTCGAGCATAATGATGTCTGCGCCTGCATCGGCAGCTTCCTTTACCATCTCGAGCGTTTCACACTCGACTTCGATCTTCCTTACAAAAGGAGCGTACTCCTTCGCCATTTCTACCGCGCGTGTTACCGAGCCTGCTGCGCCGATGTGATTGTCCTTGAGAAGAACTCCGTCGGAGAGGTTGTAGCGGTGATTGTGACCGCCTCCTACCTTGACGGCGTACTTCTCGAATATTCTCATATTCGGAGTGGTCTTTCTTGTGTCGAGCAGCTTCGTCTTGGTACCCTCGAAGAGCTTCGCCATCTGATTTGTATACGTTGCGATGCCGCTCATTCTCTGCAAGTAGTTGAGAGCCGTTCTCTCGCCCGAGAGCAGCGCGCGTATATCGCCCGTGACGGTAGCGATCAGATCCTTGTTCCTGATGATGTCGCCGTCCTTGAAATAAAACTCTATCTTTGCGTTCTCGTCGAGAATCTCAAACACACGCTTGAACACGCCGAGTCCGCAGATTATGCCGTCCTGCTTTGCGATAAGGCTCACAACGCCCATCTTTGCCGTCGGCATAACGGCGTTAGTCGAAACGTCCTCGCTTGAGATATCCTCGCGGAGCGCCGATTTGATAAGCTCGTCGGCGTTGAGAAGCATAGTTACGTTACTTTCCATTTTCTTGACCTCCGTTGTTGTGAAGCTCGCGCGCTTTTTCGATCTCGGCGCGCATGATCGTTGTATAATCCTCGCGTGTCAGCAGATAATCACTGACTTCGCCGAGCTTTGTTTCGTATTTGTTTATGATATCGTCCGACACCTTTGCGGGTGCGAAAGTTTTTTCGATGTGCCTGGCGGCTCGCTTTGCAAAGACGAGACTTTCAAGCAGCGAGTTGCTTGCGAGCCTGTTTTTTCCGTGAACTCCGTTGCAGCTTGCCTCGCCGACTGCGTAGAGCCTTTCACAGGAGGTCTTACTGTCGGAATCTACCCAAACTCCGCCCATGAAGTAGTGCTGCGCCGGTACAACGGGGATACTGTCCTCGGGGAGGTGGTAGCCGTGTTCAAGGCAGTAGTCGTAGATGTGCGGGAAATGCTTTCTGATCGTTTCTTCGTCGATATTGCGAAGCGAGAGCCAGACGTGCGGTGTGCCGTCCTCCTGCATTTTCCTGCGGATAGCCGCCGTTACGACGTCGCGCGGCTGAAGCTCGTCGGTGAAGCGTTTGCCGTTTTTGTCAAGAAGCACAGCTCCCTCACCGCGGACCGACTCCGAGATAAGAAATCTTCTGTCGTGATTTGCCATATAGAACGAAGTCGGGTGTATCTGAACATAGTCGATGTTCTCAAGGCGTACTCCGTGCTGCATACAAACGCCGAGAGCATCGCCCGTCAAATGGCGGTAGTTTGTGGTGTGGACGTAAAGTCCGCCGACGCCGCCTGTAGCGAGAACGGTGCTGTCTGCGAAGATGTTGTAGGTCTTCCCGTGCTCGTCCTTTGCAACGACGCCGAGGCATTTATTGTCCTCAACGATCAGATCGACCATCGCATTGTGTTCAAGAATGGTGACGTTATCGAGCGCTCTGACGGCTCGCAGGAGCTTCGAGGTGATCTCTTTTCCCGTGATGTCCTCGTGGAAAAGTATTCTCGGCGTACTGTGCGCGCCCTCACGCGTGTAGATGAAGCCGTTCTCGTCATGTTCAAAGTCAACACCGTAGGAAACCAGGTCGGAGATGATCTCGGGCGACGATTTTATCATGATATCGACCGATTCTTTTCGGTTCTCGAAGTGACCCGCTTTCATGGTGTCGTTGTAATAGCTCTCGTAGTCGTCCTCGCTTTTCAGTACGCAGATACCGCCCTGCGCAAGAAACGAGTCGCTGCTTTCACAGACATCCTTTGTTATCATCAGGATGTTTTTGTCCTTTGGAAGATTAAGCGCCGTAAACAGACCGCCGACGCCTGTGCCAATGATCAGAATATCCGCATTTTTCATAGGAGTGTACCCTCAATAGTTAAAAATTACTTTTCTTTAAAAGAGTTATACTTATTTTAGTATATCACACATACCGAACCGTTACAAGACAGATTTTTAATATTGGCGGAATTGGGCATAATTTGACGTGAAGTGAATACAAAATTATTTACATTTAGCCTGCAATGCCGCTGTGTGCTGCACATTGCGGGGAAAGCAGGGCCATGATACGATAATTTGTTGAAAAAATCTCTTGACAAAAACCTTCGCATCGGTTATAATATTTGATGTTATTCCGCAAACTGCGGGATAATTCCTTGCTCCGAGAGATACGGAGCCTGAAGTCCAGAAGGAGGTGCAAAAAATGGAAAAGTTAATGTATGATTACGAGTCTGTACTTGTTGTTTCCGCTAAGCTCGGCGAAGAGGGCGCTCAGAAGGTAGTTGACTACTTCAAGGGCGTTATCGAGAGACACGCTACGCTTAACAGCATTGATGACTGGGGCAAGAGAACTCTTGCTTACGAGATCAAGAAGGAAACAGAGGGCTACTATGTTCTCTACAACTTCACAAGCGACGCTGATTTCCCCGCAGAGCTTGACAGAAGATACAAGATCACAGACGGCGTTCTTCGTTCACTCATCATCAAGAAGGATGAAAAGGAAGAGAATGCTGCAAAGACCGAGAAGGCAGAGTGATAAGTTCAAGGGAGGTATTTATCTATGAATGTTGTAATACTTGTTGGCAGACTTACTGCCGACCCCGAACTTAGAACCACCTCGGGCGGCACGAGTTACTGCCGCTTTTCGGTTGCGGTAGACCGTAACTTTGTAAAGTCGGGCGAGGAAAGAAAAACCGACTTTATCAACTGCGTAGCATGGGGACAGCAGGCTGAGTTCATTTCACGCTATTTCAGCAAGGGACGCCGCATCGGCGTTCAGGGCAGCATCGAGACAGGCTCTTACACAAACCGCGAGGGCGCCAAGGTCTATACGACCGACATCCGCGTTGACAGAGTCGAGTTCGTTGACAGCAAGAGCGAATCCAACTCATCAGGCAGCAGCTACACAGGCAACAGAACGGCACAGAATTACGATCAGCGTCCGAGCACGCCCGAACCTTCCTATTCGAGCGGCAGCGAAAATGATTTCGCGACAACTCCCGTTGATGACGATCTTCCGTTCTGATCGATTGATTTGATGATGAAATTTAGTGAAAAGGAGCGATAAAAATGGCTGACAGACCCGAGAGAGACAACCGCAGAGGCGGTCGCAGAGGACGCAGAAAGGTTTGCGCATTCTGCGAGAGCAACGTAGCTTCCATCGACTACAAAGATGTCGGTAAGCTTCGCCGCTATCTTTCCGAGAGAGCAAAGATCCTGCCCAGACGTGTGACAGGTACTTGCGCTCGTCATCAGAGAGCGCTTACAGTAGCGATCAAGAGAGCAAGACACCTTGCACTTCTTCCCTACACAAGCGATTGATAACAGCATAACCACAGAGCCGCAGATCTACTCTTGCGGCTCTTTTTGTTTTTTGGTATAATATAAAACATAAATGGGGTGTGAAAAAATGATCAGACTAAGACCGTTCAAAAGAGGCGATGGCGAGGCGATAATTCGCTGGCTTTCGGACGAGAAGATCTTTATGCTGTGGGGCGGCGAGCGCTTCGGCGATTTTCCGATCTCCGCCGATATTATGAATGATAAATATTTTGACGATAACGGCGATTGCGGTGAGCCCGATAATTTCTTTCCCGTAACGGCATTTGATGACGACGGAGTACAGGGTCATTTCATTATGAGGTATACCTCGGGCGACAATAAACGCCTGCGCTTCGGCTGGGTCGTTGTGAATAACGAGATCCGCGGCAGAGGATACGGACGGGAAATGCTCACACTCGGACTGAGATATGCGTTTGAGATATACGGAGCGGAAAGCGTCACTATAGGCGTTTTTGAGAACAATCTTCCTGCATACCGCTGTTATAAGGCAGTCGGGTTTAGAGAAAATGCGGATGCTCCCGAGGTGTATGAGGAGATCTTCGGGCAGCGTGTGAAAATAGTCGAGCTTATTATCACAAAAGATGAATATGAAAAGGAGATGAAAATATGGAATTTGAGCTGACCGCCGAGAATTTTCAAAGCGAGGTGCTTGAGAGCGAGGAGCTTGTACTCGTTGATTTCTTCGCTCCGTGGTGCGGCCCTTGTATGATGATGATGCCGATAATCGAGGATATCTGCGACTCGGACCCCGGGTTTTCGGTCGGAAGAGTCAACATCGACGATGACCCCGAGCTTACCGAAAAGTACGGTGTTATGAGCGTGCCGACGCTGATCGTTTTCAAAAACGGAGAGGCAAGGGCGAGGCTGACGGGCTACCGCAGCGAGGAGGATATCCTCCGTTTCGTCAGAAGCTGTGAGTAATAATGCGGAAAAAGGGGAGAGAAAAGATGAAAACAGGACTGGTGCTCGAGGGCGGCGGTATGCGCGCGACGTATACTATCGGCGTTCTTGATGTTATGATGGAAAACAAGATAGAGTTTGACGGCATTATCGGCGTGTCGGCGGGTGCGATACACGGACTTTCCTATAAGTCGGATCAGCCGGGCAGAAATATCCGCTACTACAAGAAGTACGCCCACGACAAACGCTTTATGAGCTTCCGCAATATGATCCTGACGGGCGATATGGTCGGCAAGGAGTTCTGCTACGATGAGATACCGTGGAAACTCGATGTGTTCGACAACGAGACATTCAAGAATAATAAAACGGAGTTTTATGCCGTCTGCGCCAATGTCGAAACGGGCGGCACGGAGTATCCGAAAATAGACGACCTCAGAGATCCCGTACAGATGGAATTTGTCAGGGCGAGCGCAACGCTTCCTTTCGTGTCGAAGATTGTAGAGGTCAACGGTATGAAACTGCTCGATGGCGGTATGACGGACAGTATCCCGCTTAAAAAGTTTCAGGAGATGGGCTTTGAGAAGAATGTCGTTGTTGCAACGAGAACGGACAGCTATGTAAAGAAGCCTGAAAATATCGCGCTGGCAAGGCTTTTGTACCGCAGATATCCGAACTTCCTTCAGGCTATGAAGGATCGTCCGGGTATGTACAATTCCGAAAAGGAGTATATTCTTGAACAGGAGAAAGCGGGGAACATCTTTTTTATCCGCCCGCATGAGGAACTTGGGATATCCCGTACAGATGCGGCTCCAGAGAGTCTTGAGAGGGTCTATCAGATAGGCAGGAAGGACGCAGAGAGGATAATTCCGAAGCTTATGGAGTATCTTTCAAAGCAATAATATATTATATTATGTATAAACGCGGAGCAAAGCTGCTTCGCGTTTACTCTATTCTTAGACAAAAATATTCACATTATATGACGCTTATGAATTATTTTTAATCATAGTGACAAATTGTAATTTTTACATATAAATATATTGCAATTTTGTAACTGAAAATGTATAATATAATTCGCTGCGTAATAACAATTTTTTTGTCGGAAAATTCGTGTATAGGGACGGGGTTATTTATGAGGGTTGCGGTCTGTGAGGGATACTGTGAAGATGCTGAACGACTTGTTTTGATGCTGCAAAGTATATATTCCGAGAGAGAGCAGGTGACCGTAAGCTGGTATTTTGATCTTATATCGCTTTTGAGAGATGCCGCAGACGGCGCTTTCTCACTGATATTATATACGCCGCCCGAGAGTTTTGACGAGCTTTCGGAAAATATGGACGAGCTGTGGAGCACGGGTTATATGGGGCGCGTGATACTTATGAGCTGCGATGTCCGCATGGCGTACTTCGGATACAGCGTAGGCGCGTCGGGCGTTATTTCAAAGCCGTTTGACAGGGAGAATGTTGCGGCTGTTGTAAAAAACGCTGTCCGAGAGCGGTGCGGGGTGATGACTTTTCCGAGCGGCAGCGAGCTTGTGAACATTGCTCTCGACGATATCACATACATAGAAAGCGAACGCTCGTGCTGCACCGTTCACACGTCAAAGGGAAGCTACACAACGGCAGACTCTCTTGACCGCATCGCTGATCGGCTCGGAGAATGTTTCGTTCGCTGTCACAGGAGCTTTATCGTAAATCTCGAGTATATCGCAAGTATCGGAAGCGAGCTGCTTCTGAGCACGGGAGAGAAGATACTTGTCAGGAGAAAGTCACTCAAGGATCTGCGAAGCAGGCTGATAAGCTACAGGAACAGGCGGCAGGGCTGAGAATGAAGAGACAGACGGATCTGCTTAGGGAGCCACTGATTAAATCACGTCCTTCGGACTGAGCGACCGAAGGAAGTGCCTGTGGTGCACTCATCTTGCTGGCATCTTTTTGTCA
>ONIC01000112.1 GCA_900317815.1 uncultured Eubacteriales bacterium
CATTGATTTCCGCATAACAAGAAGACCGAAAAGCTTGCCAAAGGTATCGGATAACGCATTTGATTGGGAGCGATATATAGATCGCAGAAAGTCGTCTGTGCGTTCAAAAGTTGAGCACGCATTTCATATCGTCAAGAATCGGTTCGGATTTACAAAGGTACGTTATCGTGGCATAGCGAAGAATTATCACAAGCTGAATGTGTTGTTTGCAAGCGCAAATCTGCTGATGTATGCCGAAGCGAAAAAACGCTCGGTAAAAGCAGCAGGATAAGTGCGCCATTTTGAGACAAATTGGCGCTTAACGAAGCGAAAATGAGTGTTGTAAGGCGTATTTTTATACCTATTGTGGTAGGATGATGTGAATAATTTCTACACATGCTTGTGATCCGTTTTGAGGTAGCTATTTATTCAGTGTTTCCTTAAATGGACGAATAAAGAAAAAAACGCCCGTCCACACTCCGACCAAAAGCTCCACACTAAACAGAGAGGTAACACATATGGATTTCAGCCTTCTTCACCCATCGGACTCACAGGCAGTCTACAATCAGCTCCCCCCGCAGGCGATAAACGATCTGTCGGTGGACTATATCTGCGCCGCACTGACCGAAGACACCTTCGAGCGCGGCTCGATAAAGAATCTTATGACGAACATCACCTCGGACGAGGCCGTCATAAAGTACCGCTGCGATATCTTCGACGACCTTTACAAAAATCCTCACCTGCGTGTCGAACTGGAGCAGCTGTTGGCAACGCTCTCTGATCTGAGGGAGCTTGAAAAATTCAAAAAGGACTCCGACGCATCGGATATATGGTCGCTGATAAACCGTCTGCGTGAGATCGACGGCTACGTCGAATGTATCACAAGCATAAAGAAGTCGCTCGAAGGCGCAGACATCGCCTCTCAGGGACTTCTTGAGCTGAAAAACATCGTGACCGATATCCACGACAATTCGGGCTTCCCTGAAATAAAGAAGGATATCGCAGAGGCAATGGAGATCGCAAAGCAGATACGCAGCATCACGATCGGCGTAAATCTCGACAATCTGCTTCGTCCCGTCAGCGCAGGCATCGTCTCGGTCAATAAATTCGTAATATCCGACAGCGGAATACTGCGCAATTTCATGGGACACCTCAAAAACGATTCGGAGGAGCTAAACGGCGACAAGGGCTTTGCGAGTATGAAGTCCTTCCACCCGCAGAACCCCTCGGGCGTTAAGATGGGTACTTCCCAGCTTGTTTTTGATCCGCAGAACAAGGCTCACATCTTCGGCGACGGCGTTCCGACAGGCGCAGACAACCTCTCGGGCGCACTGACAAAGACCATGACGGCGATCGTCAAGAAGATAGTCCGCTCGATAAAGTCAACGCTGCACAAGTACGTCAGCATAAGCGGCTTTACGCTCGTCTCGCTCGTCCCCGAGATCATCTTCTATATCCGCTGGGCAGACTTCATAGACAAGCTCATCGAGCGTGATTTCACTCTCTGCAAGCCGCAGATACTCCCTCTCGAAAACCGTGAGCTGTACGCCCGTGATCTTTACAATATGAAGCTCGCCGTCAAAGCGTCAACGGGCGACCGCTTCGAGATAATCGGAAACGACTTCGAGTTTTCCGACAAAGCCCGCATCTATATCATGACAGGTCCGAACCGAGGCGGAAAAACGACATTTACTCAGGCTGTCGGGCTTTCACTGCTGCTTGCTCAGAACGGCATCTATGTCCCTGCGTCGAGCTTCTCGTTCTCGCCCTGCGACAACATTTACACACACTTCCCCGCCGACGAGAACGAAACGGTCGATCTCGGCAGGCTCGGAGAGGAGTCTCAGAGGATCGCAGACATCTTCAACGTCGCAACGGACAGATCGCTGCTGCTTTTCAACGAGTCGCTTGCTACCACAAATGTTTCCGAGGGTCTTTACATAGCGAAGGACGTTGTAAAGGCTATGCGGTACATCGGCACACGCACCATCTTCAACACACATATGCACGAGCTTGCTCACGACCTCGACACGCTCAATTCAAGCACCGAGGGTACGAGCCGTGTTGAAAGTCTCGTAACGGGCATCGACCACGGTCATCGTTCCTTCAAGGTCTCTATAGCTCCTCCTCAGGGAGTCTCCTACGCCCGCGACATCGCCGTAAAGTACGGAGTGACCTTCGAACAGATCGTAGAAAACCTCAACGCAGCTCATCAATGATTTTTTTTGAAAAATCTCTTGACAAACAACGATCCTTGTGATAAAATAATTATTGTCGTCAAGAGATGATACGGGAGCTTAGCTCAGCTGGGAGAGCATCTGCCTTACAAGCAGAGGGTCATAGGTTCGAGCCCTATAGTTCCCACCAGAAACGCCGCCGCACTTCGCTGTGCGGCGGTATTTTTTCATTTTGACAATTCTATTCCCGCCCGCTCCTCAGTATAATATTATAATTAGATAAACAAGGAGCTGCGCTTATGGGATTTTTCGGACTTTTAACAGCGGCGCTCGGACTGTCGGCGGACGCTTTCACAGTCGCCCTCTGCAAAGGACTGGGACTCAGGCGGTACGATCCCCGTTTTGCTCTGACTGTCGCCGCATTTTTCGGCTCGTTCCAAGCGCTTATGCCTGTTGTCGGCTGGCTGCTCGGATCGCTGCTCGAACCGTTCATTTTCACGCTCGAACGCCCCGCCGCCTGCCTGCTTCTGCTGATCGTCGGCGGTAAAATGATCTTCGACGCTCTGAGCAATGATACCACGGTAACGCTCTCCCCCGTACCCGATTACCGTGAGCTTACCATGCTTGCCGCCGCAACAAGCATTGACGCTCTCGCAGTAGGTATGACCTTTGCATTTATCGGCGTGTCAGTTATCCCCGCAGCCGCCCTCATCGGGACAGTGACATTCCTGCTCTCGCTGCTCGGTGTATACGCAGGCTTTCGTATCGGCGGACGATTTGACGGCAGGCTTTCAGCGCTCGGCGGCATCGTTCTGACCGCTCTTGCGATCAGAATATTCTTCACCCGCTGAAAAATTCCGTTCAGGGTGATAAACGATATCTTTTCTGATAAGGCATTATCGTTGAAATCAAGCCTCTGTTTTTATGAACATTTTGTTAATTTTTTAATGTCAGATTTTTTTAATTATTATCTTACTTTGATTATCGTCTGAAATCTTATTCAAAAATCATCGTGTTTTTGCTGAAATAATAATAGTATTTCAGGCAAGATAATGTATCAATTGACAAAATTCTATGGGACTTTGGTTGTTTTGTACATACCAAACCAAATTCATATCAAACATATTCAGATAAAATAATTCTTTTCGAGAAAAAATATTAATTGTAAAATGAGTTGACAACCTCATTTTTTTACAGTATAATAAAGCTAAGATATGTATGGATATCTCAGCCGGTTTTCCCGATGATCGGCTTCGCCCCGATATGTACGCAGAAATGCGCAGGTGCCTGATACGCTTTTGCGGCTCGTCTCGGGGGAACAGAAACCCGGCTTTTGATATATACTGATTGTGAAGAAGGAAAAAAACTTATGGGTATTTCAGAAAATTTAAAAAAGGGCACGTCTGAGCTTCTTATCCTTTACCTCCTTAAAAGTCAGGATATGTATGGCTATCAGATCGCTCACGAACTCAAAACAAGAAGCGACGATGAGTTTGTTATGCCGGAAGGCTCACTCTATCCCACTCTTTACCGTTTGATCGAAAAAGGGGTAGTTTCCGACAGAATGGAGATCGTTGGTAAGCGTCTCCGCAAATATTACCACTTGGAGCCAAAAGGCGTTGAGTATCTTAACTCCATCACCGAGGAATACAAGCGTATAAACGAGGGCATTCGCAAGGTGCTGGACGGACTTCAGGCACAGGATACACAACTGTAACAGATTCGATCGACACCCGACCGACAGGACAAAAAGTCTTGTCGGTCATTTCTTTTTTAAGGAGCCACTGATTAAATCACCCGCCCCGCATTTCAAACTTACGTATTTCTATACACCAATATAAAACAGGAGCGACAGCGACTCCGATATTATTCAGTATTCAGTATTCATTATTCCCTACGCGCCTTCGGCGTAAAACTCCACATAAAAAAGAGGACACCGCAGTGCCCTCTTTTTATTACGAAAGTTCTTCCAGAAATTCCTTGATGCGTTTTATCGCTTCTTTGATGTGCGCTACGGAGTAGGAGTACGAAACTCTGACGAAGCCCTCGCCGCTTTCACCGAATGCGTTTCCGGGAACGACGGCAACGCTCTTTGAGTAGAGCAGCTTTTCGGCAAATTCCTCGCTCGACAGTCCCGTTGACTTGATGCAGGGGAAGACGTAGAATGCGCCGAGCGGTTCGAAGCAGGTAAGCCCCATATCGTTGAACGACTTGACTATGTATCTTCGGCGCATATCATACTGACTGCGCATATGCTCGATATCTGCGTCACCGTTTTTGAGCGCCTCGATTGCTGCGTACTGCGCAGTGGTAGGCGCACTCATGATGCCGTACTGGTGGAGCTTTGTCATCTGTGCGATGATCTCTGCGGGTCCGAGCGCATAGCCGAGACGCCAGCCCGTCATAGCGAAGGTCTTCGAAAATCCGCTGACAACGATCGTGCGCTCCTTCATACCCTCGATCGAAGCGAAGGAAACAGGCTTCCTTCCGCCGTAAGCAAGCTCGGCGTAGATCTCGTCGGAAAGTACCAGAAGATCGTGCTTTTCGATTACCTTGGCGATTGCCTCGTAATCCTCACGGCTCATCGAAGCGCCTGTCGGGTTATTCGGATAAGGCAGGATCAGCATTTTTGTCCTGTCGGTCACCTTCTCCTCGATCTCCTCGGGAGTCAGGCGGAAATCATTCTCCGCCTTTGTCTCGATGATGACCGCCTTTCCGTCCGCAAGCGCAGACAGCGGCTCGTAACATACGAACGACGGCTCGGGGATAAGCACCTCATCGCCCTCCTCAAGGACAACTCTGAGCGCGGCGTCGATAGCCTCTGAGCCTCCGACAGTTACAAGAACATCGGTGTCGGGCTGATATTCAACATCGAAGCGGCGCTTGAAATAAGTGCAGATCTCCTCACGCAGCGCAGTGAAGCCTCTGTTCGGCGAATAGAAGGTCTTGCCCTTTTCGAGCGACTCTATGCCCGCCTGACGGATATGCCACGGGGTCTTGAAATCAGGCTCGCCGACACTCAGTGAGATGACATTCTCCATCTCGCTCGCAATATCGAAGAATTTTCTGATGCCCGAGGGCTTAACATTCTTTATCTTGCTGTTTATAAAGCGATCGTAATCCATATTAATTCACCGTACGGATCAAACCATACATTCCCTTTCGTCAGTATCGGTGCCGAGATTTTGCATATCGGTCATATTCGACTTGTACTTCGTGAGGATAAAGTGCGTATCTGCGGAGAGCACGGAGTCAAGCGGCGAAAGCCTTCTTGCAACGAACATCGCGATATCCTGGATGCTCTTGCCCTTGACGAAAACCGCAAGATCGTAATCTCCCGCCATAAGGTAAACGCCCTCGACCTCTTCGAACGCCATGATCCTCTCGGCTACCTCGTCAAAGCCCTTGTCACGCTTCGGGGCAACTCGAAGCTCGATAAGAGCGCGCGCCTCTGCGCCTGGTACCTTCTCCCAGTTGATGAGAGCGTTGTAGCCGCGGATAACTCCCGCGTCCTCAAGCGACTTGATCTGCGCCTTGACGTCATCGGCTGTAGTTCCGAGCATTGCGGCGATCTCCTCATCGGAATATCTGCAATTCTCCTGCAATAATTCGAGCAAACGGTTTTTCATTTTGGTTCTCTCCTTTTTTGTTTTAGTTGATATTGGAACACACTTCTTAGAGTGTGGAGTTTGGTGTCTGGAGTATGGAGCTGCACCCGAAGGCGCGTAATGAAAAATGAACAGTGAATAATTTCGGAGCCGCTGCGCTGCTGTGAAGAGCGTAAGTCCGAGACGCAGCGTTTCCTTCACTCCACATTTTTAAAAAGATCATTCCCGTGATTGTTTCCGGGCGCCGTATTTAAACGCGCACACCCTGTAGTCCTCCCCCTCGTATCTGACCATACACACCGACGCATAGCCCAGTATAAGCCAGAAAAACTCTACCATGAAGGTCACATCGTATACGAGCGTTCTTTCAAAGAACGCATACAGGCAGTACGCCGCTATAAACGATGCAAGACACGGAAAAATGTCGCTTTTGATCGTCGGCTTGACGGAGAACAGGTCTACCCACATTCTCTTTCCGAGACAGACCGCAAATGCGATGAACAGCGCAAATCCTATCACTCCCGAACAGACAAAGACCGTAAGGTAGCCGTTGTGGAAATCGCTGTATTTCATTTGGTTGTTGTTGTAGCGGTTGCCGTATTTCGTGATCTCGCCCTTGCCTACTCCGAAGATCGGGTGGTGCTTGATAACGTTGATCCCCTGCTTGAAGAGCTTGATCCTGCCGCTGTCGAGGTTCTTGTTCTGATGTTCGAACGTGATCTTGTTCAGCTCGTCGTCGCTGTCCTCGAAGACATTGACAGATTCCTCGGGCGAGCTTATCGTCTGAGTTGCGCCCGTCTGAACCACCGCCCTGACAATGAACACACCGGATCCGAGCGCCACGAGCAGACACATCAGCGCCGCCGCCCTCTTCACGGCAAGCCCGAGCTTTATTTCACGCCCGCCGAAAAGCCTGTAGCATATATATATGACGACATACAGCACTATTATAAGCACGGTAGCGTTCGAATCGGTCAGGAAGATAACACCGAGATTGGTCCCCGCCGAGATAAGGATAAAAGCTCGTCTCAGCTTTGTCATGGGCTTTCCCGACGTTTTTTCCGAAAAATCGCCCTGCCACAGGATATGACAGCAGAACATGGCGCAGAACGATGTGAACGCCATAAGGTTCGGATTGTAATATAGTCCCGTGAAGCGGTTCTCATACACGACAAGATAGCCGAAATAATACGACACGCTGCGCCCTACCGAGTAGAGCGAGATAAGGCTCAGGATATTGAGCACAAACGACAGCCACATCATAATGCTGCACAGAACGTACAGCTCCTTGTATATCTTCTTTCTGCCCTCAATGGTTTCGGCTTCCGCATGGACGCCGTACAGCAGGAAGAAAATGATCGGCATATTCAGCACCATTCCGATGCTCACCCAGATACCCCTGTCGTATCCCTGAATGATTATCGTCAGGATATTCGCAGCGATAAAGGCGAGCAGCCAGCCGTAGTAATTAACTTTTTTTATATCAAGGCCATAAACACGCTTTCTGAAAAACAGCGACAGTCCCCAGAAAAAAATTATAACAGCAAGGACGATCGCAGGTATCGTTATATAGCCGATCTGACACAATATCAGGTCAATGACGAACGCTATGCGGAATACGGAAGTATTGTCACGCAGTTCCGTCTTCTGACCGCTGTTTTGCTCCACCGTCTCACCACCTTTTCAACGGTACGGTACACGTCTAATCAGAAAAATACCTTCACAACAGTTAGTATCATTATATATACATCATAGAATACGCTGAATTTCTCAATGTATTCAAGATTAAATCTCATCTTTGCGGGGAGGATTTCCTCAATATAGGCTTGCTCAACATCTTCCGCCTTTTCGAGTATCTCCTCTTCGTTGCGGTACCTGATGCTCGTCATCGAGGTTATCCCTGCGGGCATCAGAAGCGTTGCGTACATCTCGGGAGTGTACGCCGAAACGTACCTCTCGACCTCGGGACGGGTCCCGACAAAGGACATATCCCCCGTTATCACGTTGAAGACCTGCGGCAGCTCGTCAAGCCTGAGCTTTCTCAGAAATCTGCCGACCTTCGTTATGCGGCTGTCGGTGCCGCTCGTGACCTGAGCGTTCTTTGAGTTGTCGTTTACATACATTGTACGGAATTTGAATATTCTGAATATCCTGCCGCCCGTTGTGACTCTCTGCTGTCTGAAAAAGACGGGACCTTCCGAGTCGAGCCTGACGGCGAGCGCAATTATTCCCATCGGTATCAAAAGTATGACCGTGAGTATCAGCGCAAAAACAATATCGAGCAGCCTTTTGAAAAAGAGGCTGACTTTTTTATGCGACAAGATGTCGTAGTATTTTCTGACCTCGTCCGATCTGAATTCCTTCGGCAGGTCATCGTATACGGGAAGTATCATTATTTTCTCCGTTGACAGCACAATATGCGTTATTTTTCAAATGCTCCGTTATAAAATGATATCATCACAGAAAACGGAGGTTATTTATATGCCTGTTAAGACTGTTTCGGACGGCAGGGAGCTTACTGCGCTGCTTTCGGGCGATATCGACCACCACGCCGCGCGTGAGATCCGCGTCCTGATCGACGGCGAGATCGAAAAGCTGCGCCCGTCAAGGCTCATTCTCGATTTTCGCCGTGTAAAATTTATGGACAGCTCGGGAATAGGGCTGATAATGGGCAGGTGCAGACAGATGCAGCTCATCGGAGGCGTTGTGAGCCTTTCCAATGTGCCGCAGACGCTCGAGCGGATAATCGCCCTTTCGGGAGTTCGTTCTTTAGTAAATTGATATGAGGTGACAATATGAGCAACAGTACGATAATAAACGAAATGACGCTCTCTTTTTCGAGCAAGAGCCTGAACGAAAACTTTGCGCGCGCCGCCGTCAGCGCATTTATACTGCCGCTCGACCCGACGATCGGCGAGCTTGCCGATATCAAGACAGCTGTGTCTGAAGCCGTCACAAATTCGATAATCCACGGCTACGAGTACGGCGAGGGCATCATTACACTCAACGCCCGCATCTACTCAAACGGCAATGTCGTGATAAAGATACGTGACAAGGGGCGTGGCATCGAGAACGTCAAGCAGGCGCTCGAACCGCTCTTCTCGACAGTCGGCGGAGAGCGGGCAGGCCTCGGCTTCGCCGTCATGCAGAGCTTCACCGACAAGATGAAGGTCACTTCGAAGCCCGCCGCAGGCACGACCGTCACGCTCGAAAAGCACATCATCAGGCGCAATGCGCGCACCACGGAAGGCGGGATAATATGAGCGCTGCCGACAGCACCGCCGCAGACCGCAATCTCGGTCTCGTTCACGCCGCAGCCTCTCGTTTTCGGGGGCGCGGCATCGAGTATGAGGAGCTTTTCTCGGCGGGGTGTCTCGGACTTGTCAAGGCGAGCGGACGCTTTGACGAAAGCCGCGGGCTGTGCTTTTCGACCTACGCCGTACCGCTGATACTCGGCGAGATCAAGAGCCTTTTCAGAAAAGGCGGCGCTCTGAAGGTCTCACGCAGCCTTCGTGAGATCTCGCTGAGGGTCTTTCGAAGGCGTGACGAATACATAGCCGAGAACGGCTTCGAGCCTACGATAAACGAGCTTGCGGATATGTGCGGGATAACGCTTGAGCAGTGCTCCGACGCTCTTTGCGCGGGGCGGCGTCCGATATCTCTGACCTTCCCCGACGATGAGCTTTGCGATATCCCGATAGAGTCGGGAGAGGAACGCCTTGCCGAACGTCTGAGCCTGCGTCAGGAGATCGCGCGCCTGCCCGACGACGACCGCCGCCTCATCGAGCTTCGTTATTTCCGCTCCCTCACCCAATCGCAGACGGCGAAATTCCTGAACACATCGCAGGTACAGGTCTGCCGCCGCGAGAAAAAGATCCTTGCGCTGCTTAAACAAAAACTTTCGTAAGAGCGTGAAGTGTGAAGTGTCAGATCATCTGTGAAACTATAGTGTACGCCTGCTCAAGAGCGCTGTCGATCTTTGTGAGATCCTTTGCGCCTGCCATCGCCATTTCGGGCTTGCCGCCGCCGTTGCCGCCTGTGAGCTGAGCTACCGCCTTTGCGACTGCGCCCGCCTTAACGCCGAGCTTTACTGCGTTCTTCGTGCAGGATACCGCAAAAGTACCCTTGCCGCCGCTCTTGCCGCAGAGGACAGCAACGCAGGAGTCGTTCCTGCTTGTGATCTTGTCGCAGACGGAGCGGAGCATATCGGAGTTTGCGTCGCTGAGCATACCCGTATAAACGGTCACGCCCTTTTCCTCCCTGCCGCTTGCAAGGATAGCGTCAACCATACCCGATGCGAGCTTGTTCTCAAGTTCCTCGATCTTTCTGTCTTTTTCCTTGATCGTTTCCGCCGTCTTCTCGCAGCCCTTTGCAAGCTCCCACGCATTTGCGATCCTGAGCTTTTCCGCTGCCTCGTGGATAAGAGCGATAACGCTGTCGAGCTGATCGAGCACCTGAAGTCCCGTAACAGCCTCGATACGTCTTACTCCCGCTGCTGCCGAAGATTCGCTCTTGATATGGAAAAGACCGAGCTTCGATGTGTTGTCAACGTGCGTGCCGCCGCAGAACTCAACGGAGAAATCACTCGCCTTGACAACTCTTACGATATCGCCGTACTTCTCTCCGAACAGCGCCATTGCGCCGAGCTTTCTTGCTTCCTCTATCGGCATTTCAACGCTCGTGACCTCGATAGCCTCGAGTATCTTCTCGTTTACAAGTCTCTCGACACGCTTTACCTCCTCGCTCTTCATAGCCTCAAGGTGAGTGAAGTCGAAGCGGAGCTTTTCCTCTGTGACGAGCTGACCTGCCTGCTGAACGTGAGTTCCGAGCACTTCTCTGAGCGCAGCCTGGAGAAGATGAGCCGCAGTGTGGTTCCTCATGATAGCTTCTCTGCGTGTCACGCTGACGCTTGCGTGTACCTGTGCGCCCGCATTTATCATACCCTCGGTGATCTTCGCCTCATGGAAGAAGATACCGTTGTTGTTCTTTGTTGTGTTGACGACCTCGGCTCTGAAGTCCTTGCCTTCGATAACGCCCGTGTCGCCGATCTGTCCGCCGCTCTCTGCGTAGAAGGGCGTGTTTTCGAGGATAATTACGACTTCGTCGCCCTCGAATGCGCTGTCAACACGCTGTCCGTCCTTTACAACAGCAGAAACTGCCGTATCGTCAGCCATTTTTTCATATCCTGTGAACACAGTCTTTGAAACGTCGGAAAGGTCTGTGGAATCGCTGATCCAAGCGTCTGCGCCTGCGTTCTTGCGGGCGTTTCTTGCGCGCTTTTTCTGCTCTGTCAGAAGCTCGCGGAACTTCTCCTCGTCTACCGTGAAGCCGTTGTCGGCAGCGATCTCCTTTGTAAGATCAATGGGAAATCCGAACGTATCGGAGAGCTTGAAGGCGTCCTCGCCCGAGATCACCTTATCGGAAGCGCCGTCCATGATATTTTTGAGAAGGCTCATACCCTGCTCTACGGTCTTGCCGAAGCTCTCCTCCTCAGCCTTGATAAGCTTTGTGATGAAGGTCTCCTTTTCCCTGAGTTCGGGATAAGCGCCCTCGTTCTCCTTGATAACGGTAGCGCATACCTTGTACAGGAACGGCTCGTGAACTCCGAGAAGTCTGCCGTGACGAGCGGCGCGTCTGAGAAGTCTGCGCAGCACGTAGCCTTTGCCCTCGTTCGAAGGCATAACGCCGTCGCCGATCATAAATGTAGTCGATCTGATATGATCCGTGATAACACGAAGGGAGATATCCTTTTTATCGTCCTCCCCGTACTTCACGCCCGTGATCTCGCTGATATGCTTCATTATATTCTGAACGGTATCGACAAGGAACAGGTTGTCAACGCCCTGCATTACACAGGCAAGTCTTTCAAGACCCATTCCCGTATCAATATTCGGGTGATCGAGCGGAGTGTATGTGCCCTTGCCGTCGGAATCGAACTGTGTGAACACGAGGTTCCACACCTCAACGTAACGGTCGCAGTCGCAGCCGACACCGCAGGTAGGCTTGCCGCAGCCCTTTTCCTCGCCTCTGTCGAAGTAGATCTCCGAGCAGGGACCGCAGGGACCCGAACCGTGCTCCCAGAAGTTATCCTCCTTGCCGAGCTTGACCATGTGAGACGGGTCAACACCTCTGCGCTTTGTCCAGATCTCGAACGCCTCGTCGTCATTCTCGTAAACGGAGACATAGAGCTTCTCCTTCGGCATTTTGAGCACCTCTGTGAAAAACTCCCACGCCCATGTGGTAGCCTCCTCCTTGAAGTAATCACCGAAAGAGAAATTGCCGAGCATCTCGAAATATGTGCCGTGGCGAGCCGTGATGCCGACTCTCTCGATATCGGGCGTTCTGATGCACTTCTGGCAGGTCGTGACGCGCTTTCTCGGCGGTGTCACCTCGCCTGTGAAGTACTTTTTCATCGGCGCCATACCCGAATTGATGAGCAGAAGGCTTGTGTCGTCCTTCGGCGGCACGAGCGAGAAGCTCTTGAGTCTGAGATGTCCCTTAGACTCAAAGAAGCTGAGATACTTTTCACGAAGTTCGTTTAAACCCGTCCATTCCATTGTTATTTCTCCTATCATATAAAATAAAATGTGTAACAAAAAAGTCCCGAAAAGCCGTAAAGCTCTCCGGGACGATAATTGACTACCGTGGTACCACCCTGATTACACGCATATTTACGCGCGTCACTCATTGCCCGTTAACGCCGGGTACGCCGCACTTTCACACGGAAGCTCCGAGTTAGCCGCCGACCGATATCGCAAGGGCTTACACCGACCGCCCTCTCTCTGCGCCGAATCTCGACCGTACATTCTCATCATCGCTGTATAGTGATAATTATATAATGTATCACGCGGAATGTCAATAGATTTATTTGTTGAAAAAAAGCTGCTTTGAGACGGGGATTTTTGGTGTTTACGGACAGTGCAGCGAATATATTCGGCTCAAAAACAGCTGTGCAAGTATACTCAGGCGTGTGAGATCGGTTTTTTACGCTCCCTCGCCCTGCCCGTTATCCCCGCAGTCTCAAAACTCTGCAAGCGCTTCATCAAAATTTTCTTGTAAACTTTCCCATAATGTGATATTATTATTATGCCGAATTGCATTTTAAGAAAGCGAGGTACACCCACATGGGTCTTTTTGACAAATTTTCCAAGAAAAAGTCCGAGGAAGAGACTGAGGATATCAATGAAGAAGTAACCGAGACTCCCACAGAGCAGACAAATACCGAGGAAAGCAAGACCGCTGCCGAAGAAACGGCTGCAAAGGAAGCCGACACAGAAGACGAGAAGGAAGAAAGCAAGGAAGCGCCGTCCGAAAAGGAAGAAAGCGCCGACAATGTGATACAGTTCCCGAAGGCGGCTGTTCCGACCGACGACAACCATCCGACAACAAGGATCACACTGCTTGTAGAGAACGTCTTCTCGATCGACGAAAACGAGAGTATCGCCTGCGTGGGCAACCTCCACGGAACGATCAACAAGGGCGATCATTTCTATTTCGTTCACCCGAAGTTCCCCGCAGGTATCGAGGCTGTTGCCGACACGCTCGTCGTTGACAAAGAAACGCCCGAATATGCGTTCAACTGCCGACTTGCGATCAAGACTACCTCCGTCACAAAACCGGGCGATATCCCGAAATATACGGTGATCACAAACATCAGACCGCAGATCACCTTCGATCCGAAGATCCCCGTTGAGAACCCGTTCCTTATCGGTATGACGATGGAATACAACCGCCTGAGCTCCGACAATGAGTTTACTTATTCGTTCATGGTCGCTCTGCTGACCTCAAGAACGATCACCCCCGCTACGGTCGAATTGAACAAGATCCCCGCAGAGGGCGACAAACCCGAGCGCACCGAGCAGAAGATCGCATTCCCGCTCATCAAGCACCCGAACCACGATGACCTCAACGTCCTCCCTGTCTTCACCGATATGCAGGCGCTGAGTATGTGGAAAAACGCCCCCGCCAGAGTTGACAACAAGCAGAGCGTTGTTCCGCTGATCTTCGAGAGAAGCGCCGAGGTTGCGCTCCAGAACGGCGGAATGGTAGTAAACCCGTTCGGCCCGATGGCAGTCTTCATCTCCAAAACGAACATTGAAAACACCCTCAAGCTCGGCAGGCAGGCTCTTGAAAGGCAGAAAACGCTTGACGCGCTCAAAAACAATAAACAGTAATCAAGGAGCCGCTTCGGCACGTCAGAGCTTTCCGAGATACTGATTATATGTGGTAATACAGCAAAGAACCCCGCCTTCATCCGAGGGCGGGGCTTTTGTTTTTTTGCGTATGGATCGAGTGTGATATTTCCGAAGCTGTCTATGCGGCGTAAACTGAAGGATCACAACACATTCCACACTTCACACTACAAAGAGAGCCACTTCAGCACGTCAGAGATCACAGTTTCGGTGCAGTATTCGTGGAGCAGCTCGTGTCTTGCTCCGCTGTAGAGCTTGAACGATACACGGCTCTCGTCATTCAGTCGCCTGCATACCTCGAGCGCTCCCTTTCCGAAGCCGCCGAGAGGGTCGTTTTCTCCCGAGATCAGGAGTACCCTGCACGAGCTGCCAAGGCTTTCGAACCACTCGTCTTTGTTGCACTCGGCGCAAAGCTTTACGACGTCGTTCATCGCCTTGACGGAAAACGTGAAATTAAACAGGTCGTCCCGCTCGTGTTCGTCGATAACATCGGTCAGAGTTGAAAGCCACGAGTAGTCGCGCGCTTCCTTTCTGAAATGAAGATTGTACATATCGTAGAAAATGCGCTGAGCCGACTGCGAGCGGTGTTCTCCGCCCTGTATGCGGCTCTTTACGTCCGTCACGGCAAGTCCGATCGGCGCTGCCCTTTGCGGTCCCGATGTGCCCGCAAGAATGATCCCGTCCGTGTCCGAGGGATATTCGCCCGCTATGAGCCTTGCGATAAAGCTGCCCATGCTGTGACCGAAAATATAGTGCGCAACACCCTCATAGTCGGGCAGAAATTCCAGCGCAAAGCGGCGTGCGTCCTCGATGAGCAGTCGGTCTCCGTTTTCCTCGGCGTAAAATCCGAGTTCATCTTTGTTTGCGGCAGTATTTCCGTGACCGAGCTGATCGTGCATAAAACAGGCGTAACCATGCTCGGCAAGAGCGCTCATAAATTCATCGTAAAGCCCGATATGCTCGCACAGTCCGTGAATGATCTGGACAGTCGCCCTGACCGTGCCGATCGGAACGTATATAACGCCGTTGAGCGTATGAACGCCGTCGGCGCTCGCCGTTTTATGCTCTACTTTTGCAAATCTCACACGCTCACTCCCTGTTACTTGTGTTCCCGAAGCCTGTACTCGGTGTCCTCGCCTATCATTTTTATCATAATATCGGCAAAACGGGAATCAAACTGCGTCCCTTTGCCCTTTTCCATCTCAAGCACCACTTTTTCCTGCGGGAGCGAATCTCTGTAGCTTCTGTAGCTCGTCATGGCGTCGTAAGCGTCCGCCACGGCAATGATCCTCGCCTGCTCGGGGATAGCGTCGCCCTTCAAACCGTCCGGGTAGCCCTTGCCGTCATATCGCTCGTGGTGCGACCTTGCGCCGACCGCAAGCTCCTTTTTCTCCGTGATGTTCTGCAATATCCGCGCGCCCATCTCGGGGTGCTTTTTGATAAGAGCGTACTCGTCGTCATCGAGCTTTGTCGGCTTGTTGATAACTGCGTCGGGAATGCCTATCTTTCCGATATCGTGCAGCAGTCCCATCATATAAATATCGCTCAGGGCGTTGCTCTTATAGCCGTACCGCTTTGCGATCTCGCGCGAATAATCGGCAACTCTGCTCGAGTGACCGTCGGTGTATCTGTCCTTTGCGTCGATCGTGCCCGCAAGCGTCTGAACGATGTGAATGAGCATATGCTCGTTTTCCCTGCTCTTTTTCAGAAGCGCATTTTCAAGACGTGTCCTCGTTCTTCTGATATCGTAGATCTGCTGGACGGATACAAGTATCAGCAGCGTAAAAAGTCCGATCAGCACAGGGATCTCGTTGTTCATCTTCTGGAAGAATATAAGCACTATTATCTGAACGAGCGCCAATATCATAAACATAAGGAAGCCGATCGCTGTGTACCTGTACTCCCTCGCGTAGCCTTTTCTGACATCAATAACAAGCGTTGCCAGCATACATACTACCGATGCGCCGAGCACTGCGTCAATAAATACGAGCGATGACTGGAACGGCACTACCCCTGTGAAGTGGAGCGTCGTCCAGAGCACGAAGCTGAAAAGCGAGAGCGAGAAAAGCACACGATTTAAGATCCTGTACCGTCCCTTTTGTATAGAGTCCAGGTAGATCAGCAGTCCGAACGGCATCATAAGGCAGAACAGATAGCCCATCAGTCCGTCAACGAAATAGATACGTGTTATAAGCGGCGTTATCTGGGAGACTGCGATCAGCCAACAGGCAACGTCCAGTATACCAACTGCGGCATACATGACCTCGATCGTCTCACGCTTCCAGATGCGGTACACAAGACCGATCAGAGTTACGATGAACGACGCCACAAAAAGTATCGCCGCCAGCGCAAACGGCAGCCCGTGCTTCTGCACCGCATATTCGTAAACGCCCTCGGCAGTCGTGACGAATGTCTCGGGGACTACCACGGGGTTCCAGTCGGTCGGACTGCGAACGATCGTGACCTCTGCGCCCTCGTCATAAACGCTCAGCGGAACTGTTACATAGAACTCCTTCATAGATCCGCCCGGAATACCCGTGTCGTGATCCCTGTCGAAGCTCTTTCGAAGCTCGCCGCCGATGTAGACCTCGAAGCTGCTCCTGTTGATAAAGCAGAGCACGCTGTCGTGACCAAGATGTCTCGGCAGCTTTGCGCGCATGGTAAAGGTCTCGCTGTACGCTCTGTTGTCAACGAGACTTCTTCCCGTTTCGAAGCTTTCGCCGTCCTCGCCTGTAACGGTCCAGTTGTTAATATATTCGATTCGCGTATCATTTATATTTGTTATCGTCTTCACGCTGTGAGACATAACGACACCGATAACAATACTGAACCCGGCGACACACGCAAACAGTATTTTCAGCACAAGCAAACCTGCGTCGATCTTTTTCACGGCAGCCACAGCCGTCCACCCTTTCTCAGAACACGGAATGAGTATATACGTTCGTTGAACATCGGGGGCAGGCGATTTGCGCTGCCTGCTCCCGATATCAGGATCAGGTAAAATTAGTGAAAACTGTTATTTATTACTTCTTCTTAAAGCCGTCCTTGAGCGATACGCTCTTATTGAAAACGAGCTTATCGGGAGTGCTGTCGGGATCGGTGCAGAAGTAACCGATGCGCATAAACTGGAAGTGAGTCTGCGCGCTCTTTGCAAGTCCCTTTTCCGCCTTACAGCCTGTGAGCACCTTCAGCGAATCGGGATTGACAAAGTCGAGGAAATTCTTGTCACCCGTATCGGGCTCGGGATCCGTGAAGAGATTTTCGTACATTCTGACCTCTGCGTCAAGGCAGTTGTTTGCGTCTACCCAGTGGATAGTGCCCTTGATGCGTCTGCCGTCGGGCGTGTCTCCGCCGCGCGTCTCGGGGTCATACTCTGCGTAGACCTCCGTAAGCTCGCCGTTTTCGTCACGCTTGCAGCCCGTGCACTTCACGATATACGCCGTTTTAAGTCTGACCTCGTTTCCGGGGAACATTCTGAAATAGCCCTTGACAGGCTCGTCCATATAATCGGTGCGCTCGATGTAACACTCTCTCGAGAACGTGATAATTCTCTTGCCGTCCTCGGGGCGGTTCGGGTTGTTCTCTATCTCAAACTCCTCGCTCTTGCCCTCGGGATAGTTCGTAATAACGAGCTTCACGGGGTCGAGCACGGTCATTGTGCGCTGAGCGCTCTCGTTGAGATCCTCACGCAGACAGTGCTCGAGGAATGCGTAATCGACCGTTGAATTTGTCTTCGAAACGCCGATGCGCTCGCAGAAATTCCTGATGGACTTCGGAGTGTAGCCGCGTCTTCTCAGTCCGCAGAGAGTGGGCATTCTCGGGTCGTCCCAACCGCTGACATAGCCCTCTTCAACGAGCTGACGCAGCTTTCTCTTGCTCATAACGGTATTTGTGATGCCAAGGCGGGAGAACTCGATCTGACGAGGCTTTGACGGCAGCGTCACATTGTCTCTCACCCAGTCGTAGAGCGGTCTGTGCGCTTCAAATTCGAGAGTGCAGAGGCTGTGCGTTATGCCCTCGAGAGCGTCCTCGATCGGGTGAGCGAAGTCGTACATCGGGTAAATGCACCACTTGTCGCCCGTGCGGTGATGTGTGATCCTGTTGATCCTGTAGATAACGGGGTCACGCATATTGAAGTTTCCCGAGTTGAGGTCGATCTTTGCGCGAAGCGTCATCTTGCCGTCCTCAAACTCGCCCGCGCGCATTCTGCGAAACAGGTCGAGACTTTCTTCAACGGGTCTGTCACGGTAGGGCGACTTTGCGGGAGTTGACAGATCGCCTCTGTACTCCCTCATCTGATCCGCCGTCAGCTCGCAGACGTAAGCAAGCCCCTTTCCGATAAGCTCCTCGGCGCACTCGTACATCTTCTCGAAATACTGCGACGCAAAGTAGAAACGGTCGCCCCAGTCGAAGCCGAGCCACTTTATATCCTCCTTGATAGCGTCAACGTACTCCTCGTCCTCCTTCGTAGGATTGGTGTCGTCCATACGCAGATTGCACATTCCGCCGTACTTCTCGGCCGTGCCGAAGTCGATGCAGATTGCCTTTGCGTGACCGATGTGAAGATATCCGTTAGGCTCGGGCGGGAAACGTGTATGTACGGTCATACCCTCATAATCTCCGCCCGGCGCGATATCCTCGTCTATAAAATCATGTATAAAATTAGCATTTGTCAGTTCTTCTGCCATTTTTCTTTCCCCTCAAATTTAATAAAAGTTTCGCTTTCGTCATTACGAAGCAAGCATTTCCAGTCCTTTTTCGATACGCGTAAGCGACTCCTCTCTTCCGAGGATATCGAGGATCTCGATAGCTCCGCCGGGCGTTACCTTCTGACCTGCCGCTGCGATCCTGACAGGCCACATTACGGTGCCGTTCTTCACTGCGAGCTTTTCCGCAAGTCCGATCAGAGCGTCATGTATACTCTCCTGATCCCACTTTTCAAGCGCTTTCAGCTCGTCATACGCCGCTTTGAGCATAACGGGCGCATTCTCGGCGTTGGTCTTGCTCTTCTTATTTATATACAGCTCCTTGTCATACTCGGGGAGCTTTGCGAAAAATGCGATATTCTCACCGATCTGCGTAAGCTTCGTCGTGCGCTGCTGGAGGATAGCCGCGATCTTTTTCGTGTCGAGCGGTTTGCCGTCTGTCGCCTTGAGAATGTAGGGACGTGCCGTCTGTTCGAACTGCTCGATAGTCATCGCCTTGATGTATTCGCCGTTGAACCATTCGAGCTTTGCGTAGTCGAAAACAGCGGGCGACTTGCTGATTCGGTCGATAGAAAATTCCTGCTCCAGCTCGGAAAGCGTGAACATCTCTCGGTTGTCTCTCGGGCACCAGCCGAGAAGCGCAATATAGTTGATGATCGCCTCGGGCAGGTAGCCTTCCTTTACAAGATCGTCAAAGCCTGTCGAGCCGTGGCGCTTTGAGAGCTTGGAGACAGAGCCGTCCTCGTTCTGACCCATGATGAGCGGAAGATGAACGTAGGTCGGGATCTCCCAGCCGAACGCCTCGTAGAGCAGGTTGTACTTGGGTGTGGAGGAAAGATACTCGTTTCCTCTTACAACGTGTGTGATCGCCATGAGGTGATCGTCGATGACGTTTGCAAAGTTATATGTCGGGTAGCCGTCCGTCTTTATGAGGATCTGATCCTGAAGCTCCTCGTTCGGAGCGGTGATCTCACCGAAAACAGCGTCGGTAAAGGTCGTCGAGCCGTCGAGCGGCATCTTCTGACGGATAACATAGGGAGCGCCCTCGGTAATGAGCCTGTCTATCTCCTCTTTCGGCAGATCACGGCAGTGTCTGTCGTAGCCGCCGTTTGCATACTCCTCTGTCTGCTTGAGAGCGTCAAGGCGTTCCTTTGTGCAGAAGCAGCGGTAAGCGCAGCCCTTTTCAATCAGCTTTTCGGCAAACGGGCGGTAGAGATCCTTCCTCTCGCTCTGGACGTAGGGACCGAAATCTCCGCCGACATCGGGGCCTTCATCGTGTTTAAGGCCTGCCGTTGCGAGCGTTCTGTAGATAACGTCCACAGCGCCCTCGACATAGCGTTCCTGATCGGTGTCCTCTATACGGAGCACAAAGTCGCCGCCCTGAGACTTGGCGATAAGGTACTCATAGAGCGCCGTTCTCAGATTGCCGACGTGCATAAAACCCGTAGGGCTGGGCGCATAACGTGTTCTGACTTTATGTGTCTTATTTTCCATAGCTTTTATACATCTCCCGTGTTATGTTGCGAATATTCGGGTATACCGATACATAATAATCATATTCCCTTTGATTATACCACATATCCGTCAAAAAGCCAACAACTTTTTTTCGGCGGGCGCTCGCCCGCTTTGGACAGCATATGCGGCGAATTTCGGTATAGTAATATCGAGGCGTAACAGTAATGCATATGATAGGGCACTGCCCGCCGCGGCACAAATGGCAACGCATACGATAAACTGAGTTCGCGTAATTGTCAGCGGGCACTGCCCGCCGCGGCACG
>ONIC01000137.1 GCA_900317815.1 uncultured Eubacteriales bacterium
ATGTGATGGAATTGGCAGACGTAGTGGACTCAAAATCCACCGGTAGTGATACCGTGCCGGTTCGAGTCCGGCCATCGGCACTTGTAAAGCACTTGCAGAGAATGCAAGTGCTTTTTCGGTTTTATAAGCAAAAAATAGTTTACGGAGGATCATTATAAAATGGAAAAGGTTACAGTTGGTATTATAGTTGCTATGGATATAGAGCTTGAAAATATAGAGAAGGCAATGACGAGCACTGCTGTTTCGGAGATCAGCGGTATGAGATTTGTTGTCGGAGATCTTCACGGAAAGAAAGTAGCTGCTGCCCGCTGCGGTATCGGAAAGGTGTTCGCAGCTATCTGTACTCAGACTATGATCCTTGAATTTTCACCCGAGGTCATAATCAATGCGGGTGTTGCGGGCGCTATCGACAAGGATCTCACGATCAATGAGATCGTTATAGGGAAGAGAGCCGTCCAGTACGATATGGACACGAGCGGTCTCGGAGACGAACCGGGTATGATCTCCGGAATTAATCTTGTATATATCCCGACAGACGAGCGTGTTACAAATCTGCTTGAACAGGTCGTCAAAAAGATGGGCGTCAACTACAAAACGGGTACGATCGCGACAGGCGACCAATTTATCAACAAAAATGAAATGAAGCGGCATCTTGCCGAGAATTTCGGTGCTTCATCGTGCGATATGGAGGGCGGCTCGGTCGTTCAGACCTGCTACATCAACAATGTGCCCTGCTCCGTTATGAGAGCCATCTCCGACGGCGGCGATGATAATTCCAATATGGATTATATGACGTTTGCCAAGAAGGCCGCAGACACTTCCGCAAAGGTAATAGAGGAGTTCGTCAGGGCGTATGAATAATCCTTCTCCCGACAGCTAAGTGACATTGTATAATATATTGTGATGCTGCAATGTAATACTTACCTGTGAACTTGATGTAACTTTTTTTATGGAAAAAGTTAAAGGTTTGTTGTTTTGCTTGATTTACGCAGATTAATATATTATAATAGGTTTGATTGTAAATAATGGTTTCATTCTGTCGATGGGGTTATTTGTTCGGCAGCACATTGTATTTCATAGACTACGAAGACGACTGCGTGCCGCGCGTCGTGTGAACTGAAAGGAAGATAAGCGATGAAACTTTTTAACAGAGCTGTCTGTGCGCTCCTTGCCGCAGGGATGCTTTTGTCAACGGCAGCCTGCAAGGATAAGGACGGCAAGGAAACAGCCGATACGCCTATGGTCAACACGGTCGATCATATCGCAACATCGGACAATGCGCCAGACGGAGTGCCTACATATAAAATAGGAAAGGTGACCTTTCGCCAGGATGCAACTGAGCTGCAGCTTGGAGACGTTACATTTACGGAGGAGGATCTCAGCTTTATCTCAAAGTGCAAAAATCTCCAGTATTTCGGCGTGCTTTCGTCAAACCTGAGCGACCTTGATTTTCTTGAAGGTCTGACAGATCTTCGCACTATAGTTATCGGCGGCAGTGACCTGAGCGATCTCAAGTCGATATCGGGACTTCAGTCTCTCGAAAGCCTTTCGATCATCAATGCGAACCTTAAAAATCTGAGCGGTATCGAGCAGCTCCCCAACCTCAAGACTATTAACTTTTCAAACAACCTGATCGACAGCATCAACGATCTTGAAAAGTGCAGAAGCCTTGAAAGCATCAATCTCGAATCGAATCTTATCTCCGATATCTCACCGATCGCAAGCCTTAACAGCTTGACTTATCTCAATATCGGCAGTAACGCCGTATCGGACGGCACTGTGCTTTCCTCGCTTTCCTCGCTGGAGACTCTGAATATCTCCTGCAACTCGCTGACGGACGTTCGCTTCCTCGGCAATCTGACAGGACTTAAAAATCTCGATATGAAGGCGATCAGCCCCGATGATATCACACTGTTTATGGATATGCTCGAGCTTGAAAATCTCGACCTTACCGATTCGGGTCTTTCAAGAGAAGATATCGTAAAGATCACTATCTGGCTTCCGAACTGCAAGGTTTTGAGCAGTTACATCATCACGGATGACGAACTCAACAGACATCCCGTTGAGAGCCGCAGAAGATCCGATTCCGATGAGGATGAGGACACGGAGTCGCGCAGTAGCAGAAGAAGCAGCAGTTCAAGCGATGAGGAAGCTCCCGGTGATGAGTCGAGCTTTATAGACAATGACGGCGACGGAATCCCCGATGATATTATCGACAATGACGGCGATGGTATTCCCGATGACGATGACGGAACTTTTTACGAGGATTACGACTACTATGACGAGGATTACTGGTACTGATCCCGATATCAAGAGGTGTGTTATGAACAAATCGTTTAAAATCGCTTGCTGTGCCCTTTGTGCCGCAATATCGCTGACCTCGCTCTCTGCCTGCCGGAAGGGCGGAGAAGAGACTCAGTCTCAGCAGGATACGTCCTCGGTGGGCGTTGTTAGTATGATCGCAAGCACAAACGACGTTCCCGCAGCGGAAAGCCCCTATGCGAAAGAGGAGTTTATATTCGGCAATGTTTTCTTTAATAAAGCAGTGACGACCGTCGAACTTTCCGACACGACGATCGACTCTTTCGAGCCGCTTGTTGACTGTCCGTATCTTGAAACGGTCACTATCAGCGACTGTAAGATACTGAACTTTGCCGGACTCAATTCCCTGACTCAGATCAGCAACCTCACGATCTCGGGCTGCAGCTTCGATAATCTCAGCTATGTTTCCGATCTTATCCAGCTCAAGTCGCTTGACGTGTCAAACAACGGCATCAGCGATATCATAAAGCTCAGCTCGCTCAAAAACCTCAATTCACTTATGGTAACAGGCGGAGACGTCAAGAGCCTCGGTGCAGTAAAATATATGCCGAAGCTACAGGTCTTAAGAGTTGACTGCAAGAGCTGCGACGATCTTTCCCCGCTTGCCGATCTTACCGATATGCGCGAGCTTTACCTGAACTGCGAAAAGGTAAAGAGCATAGAGGCTCTCGCAGAGCTTACGAATCTTCGCAACCTTGAGCTTGTTATGCCTAAGCTCGAAGATATCTCTATACTTGAGAATATGAACTATCTGAGCGACCTTCGCATACAGGGTACAAAGGTCTCGAATGTAAGGCCTATCAGAAATATCACTAATATGGTCAACCTTGACATCTCGGACACAAATGTTACAGAGGTATATTTCCTTAAAAGAATGACATTTATGGAGACTCTTGATGTTTCCGGCAACAGGATCGAAGATTTTGAAAACCTTACATTCTGCACGGGACTTAAAACTCTCGACGTTGCTAATACAGGCATTACCAAGAGTGAATATGAGATGCTGCTCGAAGCGCTCCCGGACGCCGAGATCATTTACAAGCATGACGAGGGCGAGAATATCGCAGAGAGTCGTTCTGAAGACGAAGGCGACGATACCGAGACTGATACGGAGCTTGACTCCGATACCGAGCTTCCCGAGGGTTACGAATGGGCGGCAAGCCAGCCGTCGGGCGAGAATACAGATTCCGAGTATGAAGAAAACCTTGAAAGCAGCAGACGTTCCGATCGTCAGGGCGGCAACGCTCCGAGCACGAACGGCTACTGGTTCGAAAATGACTATACAGGCGGCTACGCTTTCTACAGCTATGACGACGGTCAGGTTTACAATGACGGCGAAGGCGGCTACCATTACAACGGCGAGCCTGTCTGATAAATCAAAGTAACATAATAGGGCGCTCTGAACGGGGCGCCCTTCTTGACGTAATGAACTGCATAGGTGCAAAAATATGAAGAATAAAACTACAGTCGGTATAACTGCCTGCTCAGACGCACTCGATATCAAGCGCAAAGAACAAGTGGAGTCACTCGAAGCCGAATTGATCGAAATGGGCTGTACGATTAAGAAAAGTCCGTATCTCTTTGCAAACGGCACCCCTTTTTCGACGCGTGCAGAGGAGAAGGGGCGTATTTTAAATGACCTGTTCAGAGACGGCTCCGTCAGGGAGATCTTCGACATCTCGGGCGGCGATCTTGCAAACGAAGTGATACCCTATATAGACATCGCCGCAGTTTCCGGATCGAACGCACGTTTCTGGGGCTACAGCGATCTTACTTCGATAATCAATGCGATATATGCCAAAACGGGCAGGGCGTCTGTGCTGTACCAGGTGAGAAATATTCTTGAAAAAAATAAGGAAAAACTGCATAATGCTCTGATTTACGGCGATGACGAGTTGTTCTGTCCGCCCGTATCGTTTGTGAACGGTGAGGAAATGAGCGGCGTGCTTGTCGGCGGAAATATCCGATGCTTTTTGAAGCTTGCCGGAACGGAGTATTTCCCCGATGTGACGGGGAAGATTGTGATTCTGGAGTCGCTTGGCGGAGGTGAAGCGAGGATCTGCTCTATGCTGACGCAGCTTGAAATGCTCGGAGTATTTGAAAAAGCGTCGGGAGTACTTCTCGGAACATTTACCGAGCTTTTTAAAAATGTCGGAAACAGTGCTGCGATAGAGCTTATATCTGACAGGATAATGAAAACATCTCCCGGTATCCCGATAGCCTTCACTGAGCTTATCGGTCACGGCAAGGACTCTCTTGCTGTTTTGATAGGGAAATATGCCGTTGTAAATCGGGAAAACGGCAAGGTTTCATATTTGTGATATTTATGGGAGGTATAATATGAGCAGAAAGAAGAAAAAAAGCAACGCAGCGGCGGAGAATGCAGCTGTTAAATCGGAAAATACGCAGCGCAGGAGGCTCCCTGTAAGTAAAGGAACACCGAGGCAGAAAACTACCTTTGTGCTTGTTATGGCGTCGGCTGCAATATTGGCAGAGCTTCTGATCTCGAATTTTTCCGCGCTTGGGATCTTGTTTTCGGGCGTTGAGGAAAAGGAACTTGATATCGGTTCCGATACTCTGTATGTCAGTAGAGACAACAGTGCAGACATTGGCGGGATAGATGCTCCGATGAAGAATATATGCATTACGCTCGGCGGCGAATACCTGACTTATGAGGATGTAACCGTCTCGTTTACGGACGATAATTTCCGTTATGACGATGCGTTTTCGTACAATAAGGCGACAATGTTGATGAGCTCGGGCTTTGACAGCCGCAATTTTATGAGTCTGAGTTCTTACGGGGAAGTCGGAACTCTCCGGGTTTCGTGCGACTCGCCGATCGAGATCACGGGAATCACTCTAAACACCGTTCCCGATCTCAGTTTCAGTCTTATACGCTTTTGTATGCTGTATGCTGCGCTTCTATGTATTGGCTTCGGTTTTTGGAGAATTCCCATGACGGGAAAGAACGAAAGAGGCGTACTTTTGCTCGGCGCTTTGCTGTGCGGTATCGTGCTCGCGGCGGCAGGACTTATCAGTAACGCCTGCGCCGATCCGCTTCTTGTTACGCTGCCGGACGACGTATCTCATCAGGATCAGTATATGCAGCTTTTCGATGCGTTTCACAAGGGACAGCTGAACCTCGACATCGACTACGACACCTCAAGATTTGATGTTCTTGAAAACCCCTTCGACCGTTCCGAGAGAAACGAGCACAATCTCCACGGCGTGTTCTGGGACAGGGCTTACCATGACGGAAAACTCTACTCATATTTTGGTGCGGCTCCCGTATTTACCGTATATTACCCGATATATCTGATAACCCGCCACGTTCCGTCGGCGCTCTTTGTCTCTGCGATACTTGCCGTTCACTGCATCATATTCCTGACACTGCTCTATCGGCTGTTTCTGCGAAGATTTTGCCGTGAAGTGCCGCTTCTGCTTGCACTGCTCGGACTTGCGGCGCTGGTATTCGGCTCGACAGTGCTTGCGATTGCGTCCGAGGCTCAGTTTTACTTCATCGCGGTGCTTTCGGGGATAGCCTCGACAGCGGCGTTTCTCTACTTCCTTTTCGAGGCTTACTATTCAAAAAAGTTCGGCAAAAGGATTGCGCTTCTCACGGCGGCTGGAGTGTCGATCGCTCTTATCGCCGCTTCACGTCCGACTATGCTGCTTTACTGCTTCATCGGGATCATTCCCGCCGTGTTCATCTTCAAGGATAATAAGGAGACGGCGAAGAATAAGGCGCTTTACGTCACTTCAATAGGCGTTCCGGTAATTATCGGTGCGGCTCTGATTATGACGTACAACTTCAAGCGCTTCGGTAATCCTTTTGAGTTTGGCTTCAATTATCAGCTCACGGTCAGCCGCGCGCAGGCGAACACGATCAAGCTCTCGCTTCTTCCCGCGGCTGTCTATCACTACTTTTTTCAGCAGCCGTCCGTCAAAAGCTCATTCCCGTACATCGGGTTAGAGAACCGCGCTCTCGACAGTTACACACGTTACAGTTACACGGGCCGAACGATGGGCATACTCACATATCCTCTGACGTGGGCGGCGGTGCTTTTACCGATAACGCTCCGAAAAGCCGATAAAATGAAGCTCCTTGTTATGACGAGCCTCCCCGCAGCAGGCTTTGTTATGTCGTTTATAGATATGTGCAAGGCAGGCTCTCACTACCGATACACTGCCGATATTGCATTTGCTTTCCTGCTTGTTGCTTTGATAGCAGTCTTTGATCTGCTGCCGATGCTAAAGGGGAAGGAGCATATTTACAAAACGGCGTATATATTTGCAGTCTGCGCTATGATATGTACAATTGTTATCGGCACGCTTCTTGTCTTTGCAAACGAAGGCGCAACGATGCTTTACGACTACGTTTATGCTACGGAACTGCTGCGCAGAATGTGAGCTCAGACAGAGCAATTTGCCCAAAATCGCATTGTACTTTTCGGGGAATGTGACGTTTTTTGAGAAAATTTAAATCTTGTCGGACTGACCTAAAAAGTTATTGACTTTTTGGTACATTTATTGTAAAATATATACTCGTGGGGCGAAGTATACCCTTCGTGCGCCCAAAACGCGCGAAAACAGCTTCAAAAATACTAAAGAAAGGAGATAACAGAACAATGCCAACCTTTAATCAGCTTGTACGCAAGGGCAGAGAGGTTTCCGAGAAGAAGGCTAAGGCGCCCGCTCTTTTGAAGGGCTGGAACTCCAAGAAGCGCAAGGCTATCGATCAGAACTCCCCGCAGAAGAGAGGCGTATGCACAGCAGTTAAGACAGCTACACCTAAGAAGCCTAACTCGGCTCTCAGAAAGATCGCCAGAGTAAGACTTTCCAACGGTATTGAGGTATCCTCGTACATTCCCGGTGTAGGACATAACCTTCAGGAGCACTCCGTAGTTCTCATCAGAGGCGGACGTGTAAAGGATCTGCCTGGTGTTCGTTACCACATTATCCGCGGTACACTCGACGCACAGGGCGTTGCTAAGCGTATGCAGGCTCGTTCCAAGTACGGCGCAAAGCGTCCGAAGGCAGGTAAGTAAGAAAGATAACAAGACAATTATTTCCAGGATTATTTCAGAATAATTTAAGCTCAATACGGAGCGTTTATATATACGTCTCTTGTATTGGCCAGACGGGAGTTTGTCACTTTCGAGTACCTATGAGATCATTATAATTTATGAAGGAGGGAAGTAAAGATGCCAAGAAGAGGCTCTATCGCTAAAAGAGATGTTTTAGCTGATCCGATTTACAATTCTAAGCTCGTAACTCGTCTTATCAACAACATTATGTACGACGGTAAGAAGGGTGTTGCTCAGCAGATCGTTTACGGTGCGTTCGATATCGTTCGCGAGAAGACCGGCAAGGATCCGCTCGAGGTTTTCGAGACTGCAATGGAGAACGTAATGCCTGTTCTCGAGACAAAGACACGTCGTGTCGGCGGTGCTAACTACCAGGTTCCTATGGAAGTAAGACCCGAGAGACGTCAGACACTCGGACTTCGCTGGATTTCCAAGTATTCCAGACTCCGCAGTGAGAAGACAATGAAGGAGAGACTTGCAGCCGAGATCATGGATGCTGTCAACGGTGCAGGCGGCGCTGCCAAGAAGCGTGACGATACACACAAGATGGCAGAGGCAAACAAGGCTTTCGCACACTACAGATGGTAATCATACCAATAAAAACAGGAGGATACTATGCCAAGAGAAGTTTCGCTTGAAAAAACAAGAAACATCGGTATCATGGCGCATATCGATGCAGGTAAAACGACAA
>ONIC01000010.1 GCA_900317815.1 uncultured Eubacteriales bacterium
AAGGTTTTTGAGGGCAATTTGACAAAAAGATGCAAGCAAGATGAGTGCTCAGTCCGAAGGACGTGATTTAATCAGTGGCTCCTTAAAGAGGGAGGATCTCGTGTTCTCCCTCTTACTTTTGTACTGCGAGGTCTCAAATGGTATTCAGCTCAACAGTATTTCTATTCATATTTTTGCCCGTATCGTACCTGATGTACGTACTGCTTCCGGGAGTTAAGGCAAAAAATATCTGGCTCATTGTCATCAGTTTGCTTTTTTACGGCTTCGGCGAGCCTGTCACAGTTTTCTTGATGGTCTTTTCCGTTCTTGTAAACTATATTATCGCCAGACTGATAGTATCGAGCAAGTCTCACAAAAAGCTGTGGCTTATTTTGGGCATAATTTTCAATCTTGGTTTGCTCGGTGTGTTCAAATATGCAGGCTTTTTCACGCAGACGCTGAACACAGTCCTTCACACCTCGATCCCCGTGCCCCATATCAGGCTGCCGATCGGAATTTCCTTCTTCACCTTCCAGATACTCTCCTACGTCATAGACGTTTATAAGGACAACTCCGTCGTTCAGAAGAATTTCCTGAACGTACTGTTGTATATATCGCTCTTCCCGCAGCTTATTGCGGGTCCTATCGTCAAGTACTACGATATAGCGCAGCAGATCGACAACAGAAAACTCACCGTTTCCGATACAGCATACGGTGTCAGACGTTTTATCATCGGATTATCGAAAAAGGTACTCATTGCAAACACTGTAGGATCTGTCAGCGACGCTATGTTTGCGCTTCCGCATGACGATATGAGTGCGCTAACCTGCTGGCTCGGTGCGATCTCATACACACTTCAGATCTACTACGATTTCAGCGGCTACAGCGATATGGCGATCGGTCTCGGACATATGCTCGGCTTTTCATTCAAAGAGAATTTCAACTATCCCTACACAGCCGACAGCGTTCAGGAGTTCTGGCGCAGATGGCATATCTCGCTTTCGTCCTGGTTCAAGGAGTACCTCTACATTCCGCTCGGCGGCAACCGCAAGGGAAAACTTCGCACGGCGATAAACAGGATAATCGTCTTCTTCTGCACGGGTCTGTGGCACGGGGCAAATTTCACCTTTGTTGTCTGGGGACTTCTCCACGGTCTGTTCCTGATGCTTGAAAGCTACAAGATCATACCGCTTGAAAAGCTGAAATTCAAGCCGATTAGACATATATACACGATGCTCGTTGTAATAACGACCTTCGTTATATTCCGTGCTGACACGCTCTCTCAGGCGGGATTATTCATCTCAAAAATGTTTACGGGCTTCAATGTCCCGACTGCCTCTCTTTCGGCTTTTACACGTCAGCTGAGCGGATTCTTTATATTTATCCTGATCCTGGCGATACTCTTCTCTGCGCCTGCTGCGTCTAAGCTGAGGACATCGCTTGAAAAAACAAAAAGGGGCGCTCTTATCGCAGATCACGGCTCCTACGCCGTCTCGCTCGTGCTTGCATTTCTCTGCATAGTAACGCTTGCGTCCTCGACCTTCAATCCATTTATTTATTTACAGTTCTGAACACAGAAACAGCCGAACTCTCATCATAGGAGTTCGGCCGTTTTTTTACTTATTCCGTATTATGTCCGTCACAGCAAGCAGCGCTTCTCTTTTTTCGCACTTTATATCAGGCTCTAAAGGCTCGCCTGCCTTATTCTGATCTACTCTTTTGAATAGCTTTGTAGACACTTGAAAGGTTATAGCCGCATTCGGTGTCTGGAATGCCGCAACTTCGCCGTAGCTCTGCGGAAGATTTCCACATTCCTCACCTGCTATTGTGCAAAACCCGTTGTCTCTCATGATCCCTGCCATAAGCGTTGCCGCACTGAAGGTATCGCTTGATGTCAGCAGATAAACATTTCCCGTAAAGATGGTAACGTCGTCCATGTGCGTGACTGATATCTTTTCGCTGTCCCAGTGCATCATATAGGGACCCATTCTGTAATCGCCGCCGGGCGCGGTAAATTCATCATGATCGAGATATATCAGAATTTCGTCAAGTATAGCCGATGTTCCGCCTGAATTGTCTCTGAGATCAATAGCGATGTTTTCAATTTTATTGTCGGTAACCTCCTTGAAGAAATCATAGACAAACTGTCTGAACCCATCGTCATAAACACACTCGTCAAGCTTCATAACGGCAAGATCTTTGTCTTTTATGATATCACAGCTGTACGCAGTCCCCTGCGTATCGTCGGCAGCCTGGGAATTATAGAAATCATCGTATTTATATGTCCTTACGGCAGTGCTGCCATCCTGATAAGCGTATGTATATTCAAGCGTATCACCGTATATACCGAGGAATTTAAGCCCCTCTCTCGTGCCGACAAGTCCCTTTATCACATTCACGCCCCACGGCTCCGATTCGTAGGAAACAAGCTCGGAATTGTCCTTGAATATCTGCTCAACAGGCACGCCGTTTATCGCTGCAAGCTCACAGCCGTTACCGAGCATCTCATAGTGTGCGGTAAGGTAATTCATAGGAAACGACGCTGTACACATACTGTTTGCGTCCCCCGTTTCGTGGAGCACTCTTGCGCACGCGCGCCAGATATCATAAGCCGTCACCTCGTCACCGAAAGCCTCTTTCTCGCGCTCAGCGCACTCTGTGACGTTATCGGAAAGACCGTCTATGAAAGCGGGGTGAACGCGCTTGAGCCGTTTTAACAAATAGTCGATATCGGCACAGGCTTCCTTTTTCGTGAAAGTTTCCGTGTCGTTTTCGGCATCACGGTATGATGCAAGGCTCATATAAAGTCCCGGCGTATAAACGCTGTCCCAGTACGGACTGAAAACAATATTGAACACAACGTAAACTACAAGCGACACTGACAGAAGAGTTGCAAAAATCAACACTGCCAATTTTCGTTTTGCCATTATAACACCTCTTTCGGCTTGATTTTTTTATTTGAACGCTCTGCAGCAGAATCCCACCGACTATCAGCACGAGCTTTACCACAGCCGCCATCGTCGCCCGGATCATAACGGTAATGCCGGGATAAAGATAACTTTTCTTCATCTTTAACCCTTCGTCTATATAGGTATAAAATATACAAAAAACACCGCTTATTATTATACACTCAACCGAAGAATTTTTCCAGCCTTTTTCAATAATAATGCAACAAAAAAGAGATACCCGAAAGGATATCTCTCCATAGTGCTTCAAGCACCCTCAAAACTGAACAAAGCACAATAACAATCGATAGACCAAAGAACTGGTCAAGCTTTCGACCTATTAGTACTGCCAAGCTGAACATATCACTATGCTTACACACGCAGCCTATCAA
>ONIC01000152.1 GCA_900317815.1 uncultured Eubacteriales bacterium
CACCACTATAGGTCTGAATCCCGTCTCTGCCGATAAGCTCCTGCACGAGCTCTTCGGTGGGGACTTTTTTCAGGTCTGTCATTTTCTTACCTTCTTCGGTTCCGGATCTAATCAGTTTTCTGAGCAGTTCCATGTGTTTTGTCTCCTTGTTTGTTTTTTTGTTTTTTCACATTTCGGGCATGTATACTTTGCCCCGAACTCCTCTTTTGCGCTTACGTTCCACTCCTTACCGCACACGCGGCAGAGGCGGTAAACGTGACCGGGGCGGTGGTTATGATGTTTCATGCTTCGTTCCTCCCTCGAGCAGGTCGGATATCGAGCAGTGAAAACTCGCCGCAAGCCGCTGCAGCTCGCCTATCGTAAAATTCTCGGGATTGCGCTTGCGATTCGTGACCGTGTTCTCCGACACTCTCATCGCCACAGCAAGTTTCTTGCGGTCGTAGCCGTACAGCTTCTCGAAATAGGCAATGTTCGCCACGATATGCTGTGCGGGATTTCTGCCTATCTTTGTTCTTGGCATTGATGTCACCTCTTTTCTGTTCTCTCGGGCGGTCGGGCTTGCGTTCACCTCTCCGACATGGTAAAATGTTGTTGGAGGGAGGTGAATAATAATGAAAGATTTCAACGAATTCATTTCGTTTTTGCAATCCAATTCCAATATAGTGTTATTTGACGCTCAATCGGGACTAACCGATGTCTCGGAAAGTCAGCGTACTATTTCAAAAGAAGAATGGCAGTTCATAGAGAAAAGTATCGTAAAATCAAATCTCGCTATTCTTCGACAGTATCACAAGTGGCTTGAGAAATAGCTTGCTTAAAAGCTTCCAATATCGTTTCTTTTGGACTTACTGCTTGCCGGCTTTGTAGTTGCGTTACAAGGTCGGCAATCATTTTTGTTTCCGATGAGCTGAGCTTGATAATGATTTCCGTTAGTCTCACTTCCTTTCTGTTGCGCTTCAGATCATGCGGTTAATCCTGCGGAGCAGATACTTTGCCGATAAGCTCCTCGCACGTCGTACCGAGCTGTTCCGCGAGCTTTGCGCCGATGACGATTGTCGGAACCTTAATGCCGATTTCGTACTGTGCGATCGTTGGCTGGGTTACTCCGACGCGTCTTGCAAGCTCCGCCTGCGTGTATCCTCTTTCCTCGCGCAGCCGCTTTACATTTTCTGCAAATGCCATAGTTCTCACCTTCTTTCAAATTATTACTAAGCTATTGACAGATTTTCTAAAAAAGTGTATACTTAATATGACTATATATACTGAATACACTATTTTACTCTCCGGAGAGAGATCTATCTTCGGGTGTTTGGTGTGTGGTGAATAGCTTAGTTATATACTATCATAAAATTTTAGGATTATCAATACCATTTCCTTATTTTTTAGGATTTCGTCTTATTGTACAAAATTGGAGGTGTTTTTATGTATAATCCGCAAATAACGGTTGAACGAATAACCATACTTAGAAATAAAAAAAACATTTCCTTAAATTCCCTGAATGAAGCATGTAATCTGAATAAAAACACAATAAAGATGTCAGAGTCAAGTAAAAACGGTTTAAGTTCCGCATTTCTCTATGACATCGCTAATTATCTTGATTGTTCCGTTGATTATCTTCTCGGACGCACCGATAATGCGACTTCCTATAATCAAGACAACAACTCCGGCAACATTATCAACGGCTCAAACGGCAACAACTCACCACTGACCGTCAACGGAGCAGAGCAGCTTGACGAAATGACTGCTGAGCTTGTTAAAGCATTTCGGTCGCTGCCGTTTAGGGACAGGCTCGATGTGATCAATATGGTTATGGAAAAGTCAGGCAAATAAAAAAAATCCCGTCCGAAGACGGGAGAAAGAAGGTAAAAGCATATGGACTTAATAAATCAACCGGAAAGATTTGATGAACTTCCGGAAGAACGTAAGGAAATCCTTTTAAAATGGATTTCAAATAATCTGTTACCAATAAGATCTTTCAATACTCATTACACATCATATAGTATCAAGCGGTGGATAGAAGATGATTATTTCACAAATGGTGAATTCAAAGGTGCTATGCTTGCAGCGGGATACAAGGTTCAGGATAAAACTAAAGATAATTGGGTTTTTAATATTTCTCAACGTTCTCCGATCATAATGAAATTGAAATTTAAGGGTGAACTTTAGCACACAAACTCATTAAGGGCGATGGTAACAAAAGCTTTGTTATCATTGCCCTTATTAAGTTTTTTAAAAACTTCCGGAACGGGGCAATACGGGAATGGACAGTCAAGCATCCAGCGTTCTGTAACAACAATCCCCAATTTTTCTAATTCGTGACAAAGAGTTGTTTTACCTGTGGGTCCTTGTTTACCTTCAATCAAAACAGGA
>ONIC01000006.1 GCA_900317815.1 uncultured Eubacteriales bacterium
GCAAAGAAAGCGCTTGCCATCGTTCTTCAAAACACCGACTACACCGAGGACGAGCTTGTGGGCAATACTCTAATCACAGAAGACGGTGAGGAATTCTATTCGGTAGGTTTCTTCCGAAACGGCACATACGTTTTCTATGTACGCGTCAGCGACGGCAAATTCTTTACTTATGAAGAGTTCAACAAAGAGTATTACGGCAGTGATTCTCCAAAGACGACCGAAGAGGAAGACGCGCTTCAGATCGTACTTAACAATACCGACTATACCGATGACGAGCTCATGGGCATTTCCGAGAACGAAGAGGACGGCGATATGTTCTACAACATTTCCTTCTTCAGAAACGGAACATACGTATTCTATGTTCGTCAGAGGGACGGGCGCTTCTACACCTACGAGGATTTCAATAAGGCGTACAACGAGTATTACGACGGTTACGTCGGTCATGACTGATAATTCTGGAAAGAGAAATTTTAATATGACTATGTGTACAAAATGTTGAACAAGCAGATCACTAGCAAGCTTGATGATCTGATCGACTAGCATATCATATTAAGGAGAAACGCAAAGAACTGTAATTCGTAATCTATACACTAAATCTGAGCACATCAAGAGTGAGGTAACAGCAAGCGGCGACTTTTTGATCTGCGTGTTCATATCCTCTGCTCTTTTGTGCTCTTTTTTGTCTTACCCTCGTTACCTCACTTTTACCAAACTTGTGCAGAGAAGTTTGGTAAAAGTGAGGTTTAAATATGTCTATATCTTAAAAAATGATAATAATCAATAATTTTTGATTTCATTATAGCATTATAGATTGAAATAATGTATAATTGTATTGAAGCTGATAAAAGGATCTCTCCGATGGAGATATGGAAAGTATATTGTTCGGAAAGGAAGATTGTTATAGTGAGTAGAACTACCTTTTATTACATCAATTATGATGCGTTAGTCAATTGCTATTACAGTGAGGTGCGAAATGGATTTAGATGCTTTGAAAAAGCTTTTTACTGAATTGCGAGACTATTTGGAATTGACACAAGACAATTCTATTCTCAAAATCTATAAAATAGTAACGAATACTGTTGATGTTTTGGAGTCTGATAGTTCAGCTTCCTTTAAGTCGAATTATGTCCTAGATGCGTATAAATCACTGTACACCGGAAGAACCGGTTTAACAGAATATTATATTTGGGATAACGATTACAAAACAAGAATGAAGCTGAATGAACCTCTTGAAAGAATTCGAAATGATTTGTGGGAGATCATGAAGAAATATGTTTAATGTAAAATAGCGAATACAAGTACAGGCTGCCTGTTATTATTAATAAAGTTCATAACTACAGATAAAAGGAGACTCACAATGAAAAAGCATTTATCGATAATCCCCTCAGACTATGATAATGAAATAATCAGCGAAATGAAGCGACGTTAAATTGCGGAGGTAAACAATTATGAGTACTATAAGAGATCTAAAGACAGAATATGACGGCTTGTTTACAACCGGAAAATTCGATTCGGTTTCTCTGTTCAGCGGGGAGATGATCGTCGAAGTATTTACCAAAGACGGTGCGACCGTAGCCGACGCAGAGCGTTGCATCGGGCATTACAACCATTTGAATGAAAATAAAGAAGTGTGTGACTCTATACAAATTAAACTTGAAAAGTTTTTTCTGTATATGTATAACGAATGGAAGGCTATGGGAATTTATGATGATATTGCAGAATCCTTAAAGCCTGTTATGGACGGATATAAAGCCGGCGACAAGTTGATCAAATACTTATATAAACCGAGACTATATGTAGAGCCGCAGCTTGAGGGCGAGACAGGATACGGTATTGAGTGCGAGTGCCCGTGGGAGCCGGAGCATCAATGCATGATACTTATTCGCAATAATAAAGTAGTGTACGCAGGCCCGTCAGACGGACTTTCTCCATGGGAAGATGAAGACGCGTATTATTGTATCTGGAATGACGATGAAAACAAATAACATCGAGGTGCGGTTGTATATAGTATCAAAATGCTGTAACTTAAATCAAACCCAAAAGGAAATGAGAGAAGTGTATGAATATTGATGTCAGAGATTACGAGATATTTTTAGACGATAACAAGATAACATTTCCGGCTTCTTATGATGACATAAAGAAGTACCTCGGTGAAGCGAGAATTGAGGATAAGGGTGATAATAAAAGCTTCTACATATATGACAGCTTAGGTATTACTTTTGAAGACGCAGATGTGTTGTATCTGAAAAAGAACAAAGCATTTGTCGATAAAGATCATATGATCTCCTATATAGCATTTTATATCGATGATGCAGATTTGTTCGACAATATTGCGACCCCTCAGAACCGCTTCATCGGAAGAATTACATTCTTCGGACAGGAATGGACTTATCTGAAAAGGCTTTACGGCTCGGATAAATATATGTTCCGGGAAGACGGAGATATACGTTATTCTCATATTTCGGCTTTGATAAAAGGTGATGACAGCTGCCCGAATTACAGTGACGGCTTGTTTATGAAGACCTTGTACCTGTCGTTTACACCCGAAAGACCAAGGTCAAACGAGAATTACGATCTGAAAGCCCCTGATGAGGAATGCGTAGTATTCGATAACTTTAATTTCAAGCTTTCGGTCATTCAGGAGCTTATGTATAGGCAGGAAGTATTGAAGCCGTACTTCGATATATATGATTACCTGAAATTCAAAAAGAGCAAGGCAAAAACAGAAACCGAGAAAAACATAAAAGCTGCTGTTGACTTTTTCAAAAAACTGCAAGTGCCTTTAAGCTTTGCCGAAAAGATCACCGAGATCGTAATGGACGGCGGTAACGAGATCTACGGCAATATTGCTCCTTTGTGGGACGGTGAGGATGGTAGGTTTGATATTAACGATATCACTCCGAACGAAATAAGGCAGTTTCCGAATCTAAGGAAAATGGAGATCATGACGACAAAACTTGAAAAGCTTATTGAATTCGGGAAAGAATTTGATATAGAAATTACGGAGCATTAAGGAAGGAGGTACATTTGGGACTTGATATATATTCAGGCACACTAACAAGATATTACTCACGCAACTGGAAAACCTCGGTCCATCAACGGGGCGAGAAATACGGTATGGAGGTAAACATCATAAGACCTCCGGAACAGAATGTTGAGATAGCACCGGCAGAGGAAATACTGGAAGGAGTTACAAATTGGCGAGATGGGCTCATTGCTGCGCTGTCCGAGAATTTGTCCGGC
>ONIC01000159.1 GCA_900317815.1 uncultured Eubacteriales bacterium
ACGATAAACTAAGTTCGCGTATGTGTCAGCGGGAACTGCCCGCCGCGGCACAAAAGGTAATGCATACGATAAACTAAGTTCGCGTATTGCCTGCAGGCGCTTGCCTGCTGAAGTTTGACTTGATAAGAGTGATTGTGGTATTATATATACAGTAAAACTGAAACGGAGTGGGGAAATGGCTAAGGTCAAAAATATTTATATATGCTCGCAGTGCGGTTATGAATCGCCCAAGTGGTCGGGAAAGTGCCCGGGGTGCGGCGAGTGGAACACTATGAACGAGGAAATTGCCGCGCCTGCGGCGGTCAAGCAGGCGGAGGTCAAGGCGAGAGTGTCCTCGTCTTACAGTTCGCCGATGAAGCTTCACAGCATCGATACAACAGACGAAGTGCGATATAAAACGGGGATAGGCGAGCTTGACAACGTCCTCGGCGGCGGTATCGTCAAGGGTTCGCTCGTTCTCATCGGCGGCGATCCGGGTATCGGAAAATCCACGATACTTCTCCAGGTCTGCCAGAATCTTGCGGACAGGCTTAATATTCTGTATGTTTCGGGAGAGGAGTCGCGCAGACAGATCAAGCTCAGAGCAAACCGACTCGGTGTTACAAATGATTTTCTGATACTCACCGAGACCGATATAGAGATCATAGCGGAGCACGTAAAAAGCGAGAAGCCCGACCTTGTGATAATCGACTCGATACAGACGATGAACCTCACGCAGCTCAATTCTTCTCCCGGAAGCGTGACACAGGTGCGTGAATGTACCAATCTGCTTATGAGGACTGCAAAGTCGCTTGAAATACCGATACTCGTTGTCGGACACGTCAACAAGGACGGCGCTATCGCGGGTCCGAAAGTACTCGAACACATCGTTGACGCTGTGCTTTACTTTGAGGGTGACAGGCAGCTTGCATACAGGATACTTCGGGCGGTAAAGAACCGTTTCGGCTCGACAAACGAGATCGGAGTTTTCGAGATGTCCGACAAGGGCTTGTCCGAGGTCGTGAACCCGTCGCTCGTTTTCCTGTCCGGAAGACCCAAGGGTGTTTCGGGAACCTGCGTGACCTGCATTATGGAAGGCTCACGTCCGATACTTGCCGAGGTACAGGCGCTTGCTGCCAACTCGGGTTACGGAACTGCCCGCCGTATGGCTACGGGATTTGATTACAACAGGATGAACCTGCTGATCGCAGTGCTTGAGAAGAAGGGCGGTTACTATTTCGCAGGAGCGGACACGTATGTCAATGTTGTAGGCGGCTTCAAGCTCGATGAGCGAGCTGCCGATCTCTGCGTTGCAACTGCGCTTGTGTCGAGTCTGAAGGATCTTGCAATACCCGATGATGTGATCGTGATAGGAGAAGTCGGACTTGCGGGAGAGATCCGCTCCGTTTCTCAGATAAACAAGCGTGTCAATGAAGCGTCGCGTCTCGGCTTCAAAAAATGCATTGTCCCGTATTATAATCTCAAGAACATTTCCGCCGACGCTGTCTCGGATATGGAGATCATCGGGGTCAAGACGATCAGGCAGGCTGTCAAGGCTATCAGCGGAGAATAACTTCTCTTTTGAGGATGTTTGGCATAAAATACCATTTATACCACTGTGTACCTGAAAAAGTTTATGATTTAAATTAATGCAAACCACTTGATTGACTGTTCGGACTGTAGTATAATAAAGTCAGTCAAGGATATTACCGCATTATAACGGAAACGTGAGACAATCGCAGTACAATTTGGGATGTCTTGAATCCTTGCTCTTCGGTGGCATAAGCTGTCACTAAAAATGCGTGCTCCTTTTTTCAGTATATATCAAAGCGTGAAAGCGTCCTGCGGATCTTACGGTTCGCAGGACGCTTTCATTGCAGGCGGGCAAGCGCCCGCAGGCAATACGCGGCAGGCATATATGCGATGTCAGGTCGCCTAATGCATTACTTTCAGTTGATAAATAAACAAAAAAAGAGAGTCAGACACAAATCTGACTCTCCTATGGCGCGCCAAAAGGGATTCGAACCCCCGACCTTCCCCTTAGGAGGGGGACGCTCTATCCGGCTGAGCTATTGGCGCTGATATTTGTCAACGTAAACCATAATATCATAAAAAAAGCTGTTTGTCAAGGACTGAGCAAGAATAAAACCGGTCTTTCGTATTTACATCGAAGATACGCCAAGCTCCATATCTACATGAACGATACCTTCTTCAAGATACTCTCCCGATGTGATGCAAAAGCCGAATTTTTTGTAGAAATCTGCGGCGTGTTTCTGCGCATCCATAACGATCTTTGTGCAGTGAAAACGCTTCGGGATCACCTCGAGACTTTTCTCCATAAGCTCTCGCCCGAGTCCTTGTCCGTGGTGAAGAGTGAGGATCCTGCCGAGTTTTATTTCACTTTCGCACTCTCCCGGATAAGCGCGCAGATAAGCTTCAACGCGGCCGTTTCCGATAATGAAGCAGTGGAGCGAAACGTAATCCGTGCCGTCCTCATCTATGTAGTTTATCTGCTGTTCAACTGCGAATATTTCGTCACGGGAACGCAGTATTTCATAAAGCTCTCTTGTTGACAATTCATCGAATGTCTTTGCCGAAAAATGGCGCATGAGATCACTCCTTGAGCAAAAAATGTTCCGATATATTATATTGTACCGCATAAAAGCCTGTTTTTCAAGTTTTACCCGATGCGGACAAGCGTCCGCAGGCAATTCCGCTGTCAGGTATTGCATATCGATACTTTC
>ONIC01000052.1 GCA_900317815.1 uncultured Eubacteriales bacterium
AGTAATACTTATTACATCTCTGTTGCAACCATTGAAAAAAAGCTCGTTTCGGTTTATGATAAAACAGTTAAGTATTTGTTTTCGTTCAATGACGGAGAGTGCGTCGAGTCGGTCGTGATGAATTATCGTCACGGCTATACGATCTGCATTTCGACACAGGTCGGCTGCAAGATGGGATGTACCTTCTGTGCCACGGGGCAGAGCGGATTTTCCCGCAATTTAGCTCCGTCCGAAATGCTCGCGCAGATACACAGCGCTCAGAAGGATCTCGGTATACGTATTTCGAATATCGTCCTTATGGGAATGGGAGAGCCGCTTGATAACTACGATAATGTTATGAAGTTCCTTCGTCTTGTCTCTTCCGAGGACAATATAAATATAGGTATGCGTCATATTTCACTGTCAACTTGCGGTCTTGTCGATCGTATCTATCAGCTTGAGAAGGAGAAGCTGCAGCTTACGCTGTCGGTTTCGCTCCATGCGCCTAACGATGAGATCAGGAGCCGCACGATGCCTGTGAACAAGCGCTATCCAATTGACGAGCTTCTCAAAGCCTGCCGTCATTACGCCAATGCCACTTCGCGTCGCATCTCTTTTGAATATGCGATGATAAGCGGAGTCAACGACAGTGATGACTGCGCAAAAGAGCTTGCGTCGAAGCTGAAAGGAATGCTCTGTCACGTCAATCTGATCCCCGTCAATCCCGTCAAGGGTACGGGTTACAGAAAAAGTGCGATCGAGCGCCAACAGGCGTTTATAAAGATACTCGGCAGGTACGGGATCACGGCAACGGTCCGCCGCACGCTCGGCTCCGATATCAACGCCTCCTGCGGTCAGCTTCGCAGACAGGTCTCGGATAGCAGGATTACGCAGTGATCTGTTACAGAAAAGTGACAATTGAAAAAAAATTCCTGCTTTGACTTTAAAGTCTTGCATTTATGCTTAAAATGAAGTATTATTAAATAGTGTAGCAGTATATACCTCACAGGGTTTGTTTTGGATCGCCCGTAAGATTCGGGTGAAGTTAGCGGCGTTTGGGTTATCGCCGTTTAAGAGCGTTGGCTTTCGCTCACGTTTTTGTTTTGTTTTGTGTTTTTGGGGTTATGTTGATTATTGTTTTGTGGGTCTTATTGGGGAAATTGCGCCCTGAACAAGATGTGAAATAATTAATTGATGTAAACGCATAATATCAAAGCAAAGGGGGAATCAATTTGCAGATATACTATCAGACTGACGTTGGCTTGATGCGCAGGAACAATCAGGATTACTGCCTGTGTGAGAAGCTTTCGGACACCCTTGCGTATGCAGCGGTCTGTGACGGTATGGGCGGTGCCAACGGAGGCAACGTAGCCAGTAGTGAAGCCTGCAATGAGATCAGCCGTGTTCTCAAAGAAGAACTGAAGGCGGAGATGAGCGAGCAGGATCTCAAAGAGCTTATGGAAAAAGCCGTAACATCTGCAAACACCAAGGTTTACGATATGTCGTGCGCTGATGAAAACCTCAGCGGAATGGGAACGACAGTGGAGCTGGCTGTTATCAGAGGTGAAAGACTGTTCGTAGTCCATGCAGGCGACAGCCGCGTATACAGGATCACCTCCAAGGGCATAACTCAGGTAACTACCGATCACTCGCTCGTTCAGCAGCTTGTTGAACTCGGTCAGATAACCCAGGAGGAAGCGAGATTCCACCCGAGTAAGAATTACATTACCCGTGCTCTCGGCGTTGAGCCTGAACTCGAGGTCGATTTCCTCACGGAGCCTTTTGAGAAGGACGATATAATTCTGATCTGCACCGACGGACTCAGCAATTATTTCAGCACCGAGGAGCTCTATGAGGCAGTGAAGTCTATTAAGGAAAAGAAAGAACTTGCACAGTGTCTTGTTGACATTGCGAAGGACTGCGGCGGCAGTGATAACATAACCGTTGCGATCCTTATTAACGAGTAAATGTGAAAAGGAGAGGAAATAATGGCGGAGGATAAGTATGTCGGCAAAAGGCTTGACAGCCGCTATGAGATCGACGAGGTGATCGGCGAGGGCGGAATGGCAGTTGTTTACAGCGCCAGAGATATCCGTGACGATATGCCCGTTGCGATCAAAATACTCAGAGACGAGTATCTCGGAAATAACGAATTTATCAGAAGATTCAAAGATGAATCGAAAGCTATCGCCGTTCTTTCACACCCCAATATTGTCAAGGTGTATGATGTCAGCTTCGGCGACAGGATAATGTATATCGTCATGGAATACATTGACGGTATCACACTCAAGGATTATATCGAGAAAAACGGCCCCGTGAACTGGAAGGAAACGATTCATTTCGTTTTGCAGACGCTAAAAGCTCTCCAGCATGCTCACGAGAAGGGTATTATCCATCGTGATGTGAAGCCACAGAATATAATGCTTCTGGAGGACGGCACGATCAAGGTGACTGATTTTGGTATCGCGCGTTTTTCTAAAAGCTCCGACAATTCAATGACGGCAACGAACAAAGCGATCGGTTCCGTTCATTATGTATCTCCCGAACAGGCGAGAGGTGAGCCGACAGACGCCAAGAGCGATCTTTATTCGCTCGGTGTTATGATGTACGAAATGCTGACAGGCAAGCTCCCGTTTGACGATGATAATGCTGTATCTGTAGCACTTATGCAGCTCCAGTCAGATCCCGTACCGCCTCGTCAGATCAATCCTGATATCCCCGAAGGTCTTGAGGAGATCGTTATCAAGGCTATGCAGAAGGATCCTCAGAAGAGATATCATTCAGCAGCCGAGATGTACAGCGACCTTATAAAGATCAAGAAAAATCCGGGGATCCGCTTTAACTTCAGTTTTGATGATGTTGCTGCTGCACCCGCACAGACGAAGGTCACGACTATCAGAAAGATCGACAGCGACTCTTCCTCGGATGAGGATGACGATGAGTGGGATCTTGATGAAGAACGCGGCACAAATCCTGCGGTTCAGGTAGTCATAGGTGCTGTTACAGCTTTTATTGCGGTGTGTCTTGTGTTCCTTGTGCTTGCAGTGTTCAAGGGACTGAGCAGCAATTCTACAACGGATGTTCTCGTGCCTAATCTGATCGGTCTTAACTTCACCGATGTCAACAAGGATAAGGTCACATATAATTTCCGCTGGGATGTCACTAATGTTTACGACGAAACAAAGCCTCTCGATGTTATCATCAGTCAGGATCCCGAGCCGAGTGAGAAGAAGATCAAGGAAGGCTCTACTATCCAGATCGTAGTCAACAGCGAGGAGACGACGATCAATCTTCCGAATGTAGACGGCAGAACAAAGGACGATGCCGTTCAGAGAATGAAGTCCGCAAATCTTATCCCCGAGGTGCTCATGGTTCTTGATAACGAGACTGCCGAGGGTTATGTAAAGCAGACTTACCCTGCATCGGGCAGCAAGATCACGATCGGTTCGACCGTCAAGATCTATGTCAGCAAGAAGGCGGGTAAATCCAAGATTGAGGTTCCGAACCTTGTAGGTCTTACACTTTCTGAGGCTCAGAGTAAGCTCGTTGAGTCGGGTCTTACTTACAACGGCTACACGTATATGGAGAGTACCGTTGCCAAGGATAAAATCGTAGCTCAGAACCCGTTGCGAGGCGCCAAGGTCGAGCCGGGCTCAAATGTTTCGGTAATACTTTCCGAAGGTCCGCCGAGAAATGTCGCACTTTCCGTAACGGTAGATCTTCCGTCAGATATCGCATCCTCCGTCAAGTTTGAGGTGATTATCGACGGTGAGGTAGATGCATCCTACACGAAGCCTATCGTGCCGAAGTACGCAAGCCACTATACTCTTTCCATCACGAGAATGAGTACAGTCGGATCGATACCCGTTGTAGTTGCGCTTAATGAGCAGACTTATCGAGTATATAACTTCGACTTCAAGAATAATACAGTTACCACAGAGGAATCCTATCAGTTCATATTCGAGACAGATACAGACACCGAGAGTGAAACAGACTCCTATGAAGAGACTGACAGCGAATATGATTACGAGGATACCGACAGCGAGTATTACGAGGATTCCGATTACGAATCAAGCTACCCCGAAGAATCGACTTACAGCGAGCCGGATCAGGGCGAACCGACCTACAGCGAAGCGACCGAGCCTGACCCGACTTACAGTCAGGAAGACGGCGGCGAGTGGTGATTCGAATGGAAAATCAATTAACAGGAATAATAATGAGTTCAATCGGCGGTTTCTACTATGTAGAAGCTGCCGATGCAGTATATGAATGTAAAGCGAGAGGAAACTTTCGCAAAAAGGGAATAAAGCCTGTAGTCGGAGACAAGGTAGTCATTACAGCTCAGGAAAGCGGATATTGCTCCATAGATACGGTGCTTCCTCGCAAGAACAGTATAGTAAGACCTCCGCTTGCAAATATCGACACGCTTATCATTGTTGTGTCAACGTGCAGTCCGCAGCCTAATACGCTCATAATTGATAAAATGACGGCTGCTGCCGTAGTGAAAGGTATAGAGCCGGTCGTGGTGCTTTCCAAGTCGGATCTCAGCTCTCCCGACGAACTGCTTGAGGTCTACAGACGGGCAGGAATCAAAGCTATAGAGTTTTCGAGCATTGACGGCAGAGGTTCGGGCGAGATACGCGCGCTGCTTCCCGGAAAAGTCACGGCGCTGACGGGTAATTCGGGTGTCGGCAAATCTTCGCTGCTCAATACACTTTTCCCCGACTTGAAGCTCGATACAGGTGATATCAGCCGCAAGCTCGGCAGAGGCAGGCACACTACACGCTCTGTTGATCTGTACAACATTGAGGGCGGCTACATCGCCGACACACCGGGTTTCTCTACTCTCGATATCGAGCGGTACGAGCTTATTGAGAAAGAGAAGCTGCCCGAAGCATTTCCCGAGTTTGAGGAGTATATAGGGCTTTGCCGTTTCACCTCGTGCAGCCACACCTGTGAGAAGGGCTGCGCTGTTATTGAAGCAGTAGAAGAGGGAAAGATAGGCAGATCGAGATTTGAAAGCTACAAAGCGATGTACAACGAAGTAAAGGATCTGAAAAAATGGGAAAAGCCGAAAGACGCTGTGTGATCGTTTCGGCGTCGCCCGACCGCGATACGTCATTTATTCGGGCATCGATCAATGATAACGATTTTGTTGTCTGTGCCGACGGGGGAATTGATATTCTGAAGGATACAGATATTGTTCCTGATCTGATCGTCGGGGATTTCGATTCGGCTATTTTTCCCGACGCTTTTAAATCTGTCGAGACGATAACTCTGAACGTCAGAAAAGACGATACAGACACGCTCCATTGCGTTGATGTTGCGCTTGATCGGGGCTTTCGTGATTTTCTGTTCCTCGGCGCGACAGGCGGCAGGACAGATCATACGCTTGCTAACCTTACCGTACTTCTGTATCTAAGGAAGCACGGTGCCAAAGGCGTTATATCCGACAGATACAACGATATTTATTTGCTGGAAAACGGTGAGAATATCCTTGAGACGGTTTCGGGTACAACGATCTCGGTAATTCCCTTCGCTTCTTATGCAGCCGAGCTTTCATATACGGGAATGTCATATCCACTCGATCACGGAGAAGTCACTGCTGATTACCCTTACACGATTAGCAACATTGCAGTCAGCGATCGCGTAGTTATAACGCTGCACAGCGGAACTGCGCTTGCGTTTGTTATCAAATAAATAAGGAGCCACTGATTAAATCACGTTCTACGAACTGAGCACTCATCTTGCTTGCATCTTTTCGTCATATTGCACTCAACTCCCTTGAAATACGGCAGTATTC
>ONIC01000032.1 GCA_900317815.1 uncultured Eubacteriales bacterium
AAATCCGCAGTAATACTGACGTATTTCAAGGATTTTGAGGGCAATTTGACAAAAAGATGCAAGCAAGTTTGGTGCTCAGTCCGCAGGGCGTGATTTATTCAGTGGTTCCTTAGTACATCTTTGCGCCTGCGGGGATATGCGGATCTACCATCAGGAGATGGAGCTTCTCTTCCTCACCCTCGTTATGGACTGCGGAAATCAGCATACCGCACGACTCTATTCCCATCATAGCTCTCGGCGGCAGATTAAGAATAGCGATACAGGTCTTGCCGATAAGCTCCTCGGGCTCGTAGTAAGCGTGGATACCGCTGAGGATCGTTCTCTCCGTGCCCGTGCCGTCGTCAAGCGTAAACTTAAGAAGCTTCTTCGACTTCGGAACTGCCTCGCACGCGAGCACCTTTACCGCGCGGAGATCAGACTTGCTGAACGTCTCAAAATCCACCTGATCTTCAAACAAGGGCTCGATGACAACATTCGAGAAATCTATCTTTTCGCTTGCAGAGCTGTCAAAGGGAGCTGCATTCTCTGCCTTTGCGCTCGTCTGCGAATCAAGCGGCTTCATTGTCGGGAAGATGATAACATCTCTGATAGAAGCGCTGTCTGTCAGAAGCATAACAAGTCTGTCGATACCCATTCCCATACCGCCTGTCGGAGCCATACCGTATTCGAGCGATGTCAGGAAGTCCTCGTCAAGCATCTGAGCCTCGTCGTCGCCGCTCTCTCTGAGCATAAGCTGATACTCGAAGCGCTTGCGCTGGTCGATCGGGTCGTTAAGCTCGGAATAAGCGTTTGCCAGCTCGCGGCGCGTTGCGAAAAGCTCGAAGCGCTCAACGATCTCGGGTACGCCCTTCTTGCGCTTTGTAAGCGGAGAAACCTCAACGGGATAGTCATAGATAAATGTCGGCTGAACGAGGTTTTCCTCTACCTTCTCTTCGAATGCGGTATTGAGGATATTGCCCCATGTATCCGTCGCCTTTACCTCAAGGCCGAGCTGTTTTGCTGCTTCCTTTGCCTTTTCCGTATCACCGATAAATCCGCCGAAATCAACGCCCGTATATTCCTTGACAGCGTCGATCATCGTCACGCGTCTGAACGGCAGAGACAGGTCGATATCCTCGCCCTGATACTTTATCTGATCGGTACCGTTTACGGCAATGCACGCCTTGTTGATGAGCTTCTCCGTCAGATCCATCATACCGTTGTAGTCTGTATATGCTTCATAAAGTTCTATCGTTGTAAACTCGGGATTGTGCTTTACATCCATTCCCTCATTTCTGAACAGTCTGCCGATCTCATAGACCTTCTCCATACCGCCGACGATAAGTCTCTTTAAGTAAAGCTCGGGTGCGATACGAAGATAGAGATCAATATCGAGTGTGTTGTGGTGAGTGATAAACGGTCTTGCAGCCGCGCCGCCGGGGATCGTGTTGAGTACGGGAGTCTCGACCTCGATATATCCCTGCTCGTCAAGCTCCTTACGGATAGTCTTGATAATGAGGCTTCTGCTGATAAATGTATCCTTTACCTCGGGATTCATTATAAGATCGACATAGCGCTGACGGTATCTCAGGTCGATATCCTTGAGACCGTGGTACTTGTCGGGCAGCGGAAGGAGTGACTTTGACAGAAGCTCAACGCTCGTTGCATGAACGGAGACTTCGCCCATCTTCGTCTTGAACACAAAACCCTTAACGCCGACGATATCTCCGATATCCCACTTTTTAAGTGCGTCATACACCTCTTCGCCGAGGTCGTCATACTTTGCAAAGATCTGGATCTTGCCGCTTCTGTCGTGAAGATCCATGAACATGACCTTGCCCTTGCCGCGCTTGCTCATGATCCTGCCCGCTACGGAGACCGTCTTCTCCTCGTCCTCGTTGAAGGCGTCGATAATATCCTTAGCGCAGTCTGTTCTGTCGTATGTAGTTACCTCAAAGGGGTCACGTCCTGCATTCTGAAGAGCCGCAAGCTTATCTCTGCGGACTGCGAGCAGCTCCTCTCCGACGGTCTGTGCGCCCTGTTCTGTCTTTTCACTCATATATTTCACCTTTTCTTTAAATTTCACACAATAATTCTACACGATACCATTGACGCATAAGATCGGCGCAGCCGAAGCTGCGACCGACACTGCCTGCGGGGCGTGTGCCCGCTTATCTGTGGATCTCTTTTACGTCAAGGAAGATCTGCGAGCCGTTGGGCAGCTCGACAGTCACTCTGTCGCCGAGCTTCTTGCCGAGGAGCGATTTTCCCACGGGAGACTCGTCGGAGATCTTGTTGTTCTCGGGATCAGCCTCGCTGGCGCTGACGATATTGTAAGTCACATCTTCGCCGAAAGCATCGTTATAAACCGTAACGGTCGAGCCGATGTGAACGCTGTCGTTCGAGATATCGCTCTCATCAATGAGCTTTGCGCGCTTGAGCGTTACCTCGATATCGGCGATCCTTGCCTCCATCTGAGCCTGCTCATTCTTTGCATCGTCGTACTCACTGTTCTCGGAAAGGTCGCCGTAAGAACGTGCGAGAGCGATCTTGTCCGCCATTTCTTTTCTCTTGACGGTCTTCAGGTAATCAAGCTCGTCTTCAAGCGCCTGTAAGCCCTGTTTCGTAAGCAAAATTTCATTCTGCATAAAAAATATCCCCTTCTGTTTAGTCGGTCACTCCCGACATTTATAATTACACATAGTATATTATACCGCATTTTTTCAGATTGTCAAGGCGCGGACAAGCGTCCGCAGGCAATTCCGCTGTCAGTTATTGCGGATCGATACTTTTGCTCCGCGAGAGCGGCTGCCCACTAAAAT